>DATEGJ010000063.1:0-6312 GCA_035280105.1 Thermoplasmata archaeon | reverse complement strand
AGGCCGCGGCTCCTTTCGGATCGCCCTCGCCGCTCTGCACGATGCCCATGTTGATCTGGATGACCGCGTCCTCGCGCGTGCCGCGACGCACCATGGCGGCGGCTTGGGTGAGCCGCTTCCTCGCCGCCGCCAGATCGCCCCTCGCGATGAGCGCCGCTCCGAGCTCGGAGAGGCTCCGCACCTTCTCACGCGACCCGTCCTCGAAGAGATCGGTCGCCTGCTCGAGGTGCTCCAGCGCGGCGGGCAGGTCCCCGAGCTTCCGCTCCACGCCGCCGAGGGCGCGAAGCGCCTCCGCCTCCAAGTCGAGGACGCGCACCGTGCGGGTGTCCCGCACCGCCTGCGCCAGGATCTCGCGCGCCTCCCGATACGAGCCGAGTCGGTTCGCGATCCGGCCGAGTTGGATGCGGGCCCGCAATCGCGCGGTCGCCGGACCGTGTTCCGCGATGCCTTCGAGGACCTTCCTCGCCTCTTCGAATTTTCCCAGGAACATCTGGGTCTCTGCGAGGAGGTTGTTGAGGCGATCATCCCGAGGGACGCGCAGCAGGCATGCTTCGAGGTCACCCGCCCGCGCGCTCTCGGCGAGGGCCGGCCCGATCGTCACGAGGCGGGCCGCGGCGGCCTCGACGTCTCCGGCCTCGATGCGATGGTACGTCTCCTCGAGGCCGTCATCACGGCCCGCCCAATACGACGCGGCTCGCAAGTGGGCCTCCCGGCGGGCCCCGTCGCCCATGCGGCGCAGGAAGAACTCTTTCAGGAGGTCGTGGAGCAGGTAGCCATCGTCGCGGTGGGCGAGGAGCGCGCGGCGCACGAGCCGCCGGAGTTGGGAGAGCGTGGCTCCGAGGCTCTCCGGCGACCGCGCGGGCCGCCTCAGAATCGCGAAGGTCCGCATGAGCGATTCCGACGCCCCATCGAGGTCTTCGAGGACCGTATCGACGACGTAGCGCTCCGTCTCAACGGCGCCGGCGTCCAAGCCGCTCGTGGCGAACAACTCGAGGGCGAGCGGATGGCCCCGCGTCGCCGTGATCACATGCCGGACGTCCTCCGGGCCGAGGGCCGCTCCCTTCGAGGCAAGGAGTTGCGTGGCCGACGATGCGTCGAGGCCTTCGAGCCGGATCTCGAGAATCTCGCCTCGCACCAGGTCGGGTCGCTCGTAGAACGACGGTTGCACACGGGACGCCACGAGGATCTTCGCGGCGACCGGGTGCTCGAGGATCGATTTCAGGAGGGCATCGGCGGCGGGGCACGCATGCAGGTCGTCGAATGCGATAACGGTGCCTGACAGGTCGTCGCGAAGGATCGCGATCGCCTCCATCGGGTCGTACGCCGGCCGAACGAGGACCGCCCTGAGCCGCCGCCGGCCTTGGCGCACCAGGAAGTCGGCGAGGGACGACAGGATTCCATGGGCGTCATCGTGGACGTACACGCGACGCGCGAACGTCGGCCGCGACTCGCCCTCCAGGAGCTTCGTCACGAGCGCCGACTTCCCGATCCCCGCGACACCGATGACGACCGCGACCGCTCGCACGTCGGACGAGAGCCAGTCTGCGAGCGCTCGCCGTTCGGGGTCGCGGCCGAAGAAAGGGCGACTCGGCGCTACGTCCGCGACCGGCTCGGGTCGAGGCACCTCGATGACGTCCGATGCGAGGACCCGCTGAATCGCTTCGGATTCACGGAGGCCCACGCGTCGCAACAAATCGATCGCTTCCGCCCCGAGGACGTCGCGGCGGCCACCCGGCCCCGACACGACGACGGCGCGGGACCTCGCGTGGTCGCGCATTCGACGAGCGACCTCCTGGCCGCCCGGCGTGAGATCGTACACCTTCCTCCGGGAGCGAGCGTTTGCGACGTGAGCCATCCTCTCCTCGACTTTCGATGTCGTCCGGAGGCGCTTAAGCTCGAGCGCCACGTGGGCGCGGCTGATGGACAACGCGGCGGCGATGCCGTCCTGCGTCATCTCGATGGGGCACTCGTACGCATCCGCGTGGCGGAGGAAGCCGAAGAGATGCACGAGAATGCGTTCGCCGACCGTCACGCCGGGCAGCCCCTCCACCCTCGCGCGGGTAACGTGCGATTGTTACTTAATCGTGCGGGAGTCCAGAGCCGCCACGGCTCCGGGTCACCGTCGAATGCCGACGTGAGCTCGCGCGGGATCGTCCGAACGCACAGATGGCTCGGACCGCGCATTCGTCACATCGCGGGGTCGGCCGGCATACCGACTTCGCATGGGCGACGAGAAGGGCATGGAACTCTTTGTAGCCGTCGACATCGCGAGGGATGCGCTCGGTGAAGTGCCGCTGCACTGCATCGTACTCGTACGCGTCGAAGAGTCCGACGCGCTGACCGATGCGGACCGTGTATGCATCGACGACGAACGCGGGATGTCCGCCGGCATAAAGGAGGATCGAATCGGCGGTCTCCGGACCCACTCCTGGTTGGGCAAGCAGATCCGCTCGGACGATGGCGCTGGGTCGATCGAGGTAGCGCGCGAGGTCTCCGTCGGATCGTGCGATGAGGTGGCGGCAGAACGCCCGGAGCCGACTTGGTTTCGTTCGATGGAGACCTGCGACTCGCACGTGCTTCCGGATCGTCGGCACGGGAGCGTTCGCGAGCCGTCGGACGTCAAGGAGACCCGCAGCGCGGAGATTCTCGATGGCGGTGTCGACGTTCTTCCACGCGGTCTGTTGCATGAGAAGGGCACCGACGATCACCTCGAACGGGGTGTCGGCAGGCCACCAGTGTTGCGGACCGTACTCCCGGAGAAGCCGCTCGTACACTTGTCGGGTCCGATTCATTCGCCGCCTCTCCGATGGCGGAGCGTGTCATGAGGGTTGTCGTCAGCGCTCGGGTTTAAGCGAGGTCGGTCCATGCGGGCGCGTGCATGCCCTCGCGGCGACCTACACGTCCGCGTCCGGCCTCGACGAAATCATCTACCGCGCCCTCAACCTAGCAGGCACGAACCCGGCCATCGACGCCATCATGATCTTCATCACGATTCTCGGCGCGGCTTATATCATCGCGCTGATCGTGATCCCGATCTGGTGGCGGGGGGACCGCGAAGCCGCGTTCGACTTCCTCATCGTCCTCGGCGTCGCGATCGTCGTGGCCGAGGCGATCAAGTACGCGGTCGGACGGCCCCGGCCCTGCGAGGTCCTCTCGAACGTCCATTCGATCGCGGGATTCTCGTGCGACGCCGAGTTCGATCCCTCGTTCCCGAGCGGGCACGCATCGCGCGCGTTCGCGGTGGCGACCTTCCTGGGGCTGCGCTACCGGTGGAAGATCGGATCCGGAGCGATGGCCTTTGCCGTCCTCGTCGGTCTGGGACGGATCTACCTCGGGGTCCATTGGCCATCGGACGTCCTCGCCGGAGCGGTCTTAGGAGTCGCGGTCGCTCTGGTCCTTGCGCGGATCAGCCGCCGATCGAATCGATACCTGCGGGTTCGGACGCGGATCCTCGAGGCCGTTCCGCATCGGCGGACGCGATCGATGCCGCCCTAGCTCTCGCCCAACAGGTCCCGTGCCTTCGTGACCGTCGTTTCGACGGCCTTCAGGAACGGAGCGGAGTTCTTGTCCGCGAGCGAGACGAAGAACATCTTCCCCGTGATCTCGCGAACGATCAGCACGCCGCTCTCCGATTCAACGGCGATGCGGCTCGGAGCGGACGCCTTTATCGTCGAATAGATCACTTCGAGGGCGCCGAGGAGGGTCGCGGCCATCGTCGCGAAGTTATCGACCTGCACGTCTCCGGGCAGCGCCCAGGCCACAGGAACGCCGGAGCGCGAGACGATTGCGGACATCCTCGCACCGCCGCGGACGTTGAAATCCTGAAGTAACTTCCGTAACGAATCGACGGCAACCGGAACGAATCTCCCTCCAAAGCGGCGGGCGATGCGCCCCTCGTTATTTATCTCTTGTTCCAATCGCGACGTGTTTCGTTTCGCCTCGGAAACTATATGCGAGCCCGACCGCTTTCGTCGTTTTCATGGAGGAGGGTGCGCGCCTTGTCCTCACGACGAGCGCGGCCGTCCGGGCCGGGGAGAAGGTCCTCGTCGTCGCGGACGACACGACGCGGACCGTCGGGGATGCGTTCCTCGCTGCGGCGGAGAGCCTCGGCGCGGATCCCGTCCTCGCCCTGATCCGCCCGCGAGCCGCGGACGGCGACGAGCCGCCAATCGCGGTCGGGACCGCGATGGCCGCCTCCGATGTCGTCGTCCTTGTGACGAGTCGTTCCTTGACCCACACCCATGCACGGCGCGCCGCGAACCGCGCCGGTGCCCGCGTCATTTCGATCCCCGGTCCGACCGAGGAGATGTTGCGAGCCGGGGGTCTCGCAACAGACTGGTCGAACATCAACGACGTCGTGCGACGGACCGGCCGACGGCTTCGCGGGTCGCGCGAAGTCCACCTCGTCTCGGCGTCCGGTACCGACGTCACGTTCAGCGTCGAGGGCCGCGACTGGATCACCGAGGACACGGGCCTGTGCCCCCGCAAAGGCGTCGTCACGACGTTGCCGGCGGGCGAAGTATTCGTCGCAGTCCTTGAGGGAACCGGGGAAGGACGTCTCGTCTTCGATGGATACTTCGACGAACCGCTTCGAGAGCCGGTCACGGCTACGCTCTCGCAAGGCCGCGCGAGTCGCATCGTCGGGGCGAAGAAGGCGGTCGAGGCGATGAACCGCGGGGGCACGGAAGGGCGGGCCCTCGGTCGCTTCGGATTCGGCCTCAATCCGCGCGCCCGAGTCGGAGGCCCTCCGCTCGAGGCGGAGAAGGCGCTCGGTGCCGCCCACCTGGGATTCGGGGACAACCTCGTGATCGGCGGCAAGATTCACTGCGGCGTCCATGTCGACGGAATCCTCTCCGAAGTCGGCGTACAGGTCGATGGGAAGGTCATCGTGGAGAAGGGCAGTCTCGTCGACTGATTCCCTCGCCACGAACGGCAAGGGGCCAAGACGGGGTGGACCCATACCGCACAGCCGGAGAGAGTAGCCGCACTTCTTGCACTTGTTGTCTCTCCGAATCGGCGGGCGATGCGCCCTGCGTTGTTTGGCTATTGGTCCGTGGACATCCGCAACGCCTTTTCGTGGCCCTTCCTTCGGACGGAGTTCGGTAAGGGTCATATAACAAAGGACTCATCCCTCCTCCGGGGAGGGAGCTGCGGGAAATTCTCCGCTCGGCGACGGTTGCCGTCTTGCTTTTACTCACAGTCCTTGCGAGCGGTTTTCCCGCCGCGACATCCGCTCGAGGGACGCCGATTCCGGACTCACCCCCGCGCCCGCAGTCCACGTACGATTGGACGAACATGACGCCCACGGGAGGGCCGCAGGGAGTTCTCGTGAACATGGCGATGGTCTACGACTCGAACGCGGATCGGATGGTCGTGTTCGGAGGGTATGACTACCTGGGTTCGGGCAGCGACAAGACGTGGGCGTACGACTTCGAGTCGAATACCTGGACGAACCGGAACCCCGCGGTCCATCCGCCCAAAGGATGGCTCGACCGGGCCGCGTACGACAGCTGGGGACACCGTACGATCATGTTCGGCGGATGGAATGGGGTGACGGGCAACTATACGAATGATACCTGGTCATACGACTACACCGGAAACAACTGGACCAACAGGAGGGCGGCTCGCGCTCCCTCCCCGCGGGCCCGGCCCGGACTCGCGTTCGACTCGCAATCGAATCGGGTCATCCTGTTCGGCGGCGACGCGATTTGGGGCGGTCAGTTCGCATACAGCGACGAAACGTTCGCGTACAACCTGGCTTGGAACACCTGGACGAACATGTCGCCGGTCCTTCATCCGGAGGGCCGACGCTCGCCGTCGATGGCCTATGACTCGAAAGCGGATCGCATGATCCTCTTCGGCGGCACGAACGACTTCAAACCGGGCCCCGTCAACGGAAGGTACAACGACACGTGGGCGTACGACTACGACACGAACACGTGGGCGAACATGAGCCCGATCAACTCCCCCTCTCCCCGCTACCACGCGGGCATGGCTTACGACTCAGAGATTGATCGCATGATCCTGTACGGCGGCATCGGGGACGAGAAGGCCCCGTACGAGACCTGGTCGTACGACTACGGCCACAATGTGTGGACCCTCCTCAACCCGGACCACAATCCGCCTCCGAAAGCGTTGATGGGCATGGCGTACGACTCGCAGTCGAAGAGATCGATCATGTTCGGGGGGAATGCCGGCGGGAACACGCCCGGCAACGAAACCTGGGCGTTCGCGGCGCAACTGGCACCGCCCCTCGCGCCCGAAAACCTGTCCGCGGCGGCGGGCAATGGGACCGTGTCCCTCTCCTGGGCT
>DATEGJ010000062.1:0-7273 GCA_035280105.1 Thermoplasmata archaeon | reverse complement strand
CCGCTGCGATCCTCGTCAACGTTGCGGTATCCACGCCGTCGGACTTCCTTCCGGCGATTCTCGTGACCGTCGTCTTGCGGCTTGCGTCACCGTCGCTGTTGTTCGGGCGCATCCAAGATCGGTTCGACGCGAGTCGGTGGTGGCGCGTGCTACGGGTCGTGGTCGGCGTAGGGTTCCTGAGCCTCGCAGCGGTTCTCGTCTACGACGTCGTCGTCCGTCTTGGCGGGAACGAACCGCCGGGACTCGCGGTCGTGAGTGAACAGTTCGCGATGGCCTGTGGCGCGTCCGTCCTAATCGTGCGCGTGGCCGTGCGCGGGCGCCCTCGGATCTCCACGGAGTGGTGGCCAATCTGGACCGCGGCGGTCCTGTTCTCCCTGGCGTTCATCGTCGTACTTCCGTACGCCGTCCCGGCGTTCGGTCTCGCATATGGCGTCTCAGGCGCCATCGGATGGTTTCTCGCGGTCGCGCGGCTCGTCTGGGATCGTTAAGCTCGGCTCGCGGACGACTACAACTCGACTTTGATCCCGAGCTTTTCCGTGAGTTCCTTGTAGCGATTGCGGATCGTGACCTCGGTCACGCCCGCGACGTCGGCGACCTCGCGCTGCGTGCGGCGCTCGTTGCAGAGGATCGATGCGATGTAGATGGCGGCCGCCGCGACGCCGGTCGGACCCCGCCCGGACGTGAGTTCCTTGTCTTGGGCCTCCTTGAGGATTTCCACTGCTTTCGATTGCACCTCGCCGGACAGCTTGAGCTCCGAGCAAAACCGGGACACGTAGTCCTGCGGCTTCGTCGGCATGAGCTTCAGCTTCAACTCGCGCGTCATGAACCGGTACGTTCGTCCGATCTCTTTGCGACCGACGCGTGACGAATTCGCGATCTCATCGAGCGTGCGCGGTACATTGCACTGACGGCACGCGGCGTAGAGCGACGCCGCCACGACGCCTTCGATCGATCGACCGCGGATCAGGTTCTTGTTGACGGCTTTGCGGTAAATCATCGCCGCGGTCTCGCGCACGTTCCTCGGAAGGCCCATCCCGCTCGCCATTCGATCCAATTCGGAAAGGGCGAAGGCCAGATTCCGCTCCGTGGCGTTGCTCACGCGGATTCGGCGTTGCCACTTGCGAAGGCGGTACAGTTGCGCGCGGTTCCGCGTCGGGATCGACTTGCCGTAGGAGTCCTTGTTCTTCCACCCGATCGTCGTGGAGAGGCCCTTATCGTGAATCGTATAGGTCATCGGCGCCCCCGTCCGAGCGCGCTTCTCGCCTTGCTCGACGTCGAACGCCCGCCATTCGGGGCCCTGATCGATCATCTGATCGTTGAGCACGAGGCCGCATTCCTCGCAAATCAGCTCGCCGCGTTCGTAGTCGAACGCCAGGTGGCCTGAGTTGCACTCCGGGCATCTAGTGACTTCTTCGGCCTCTTCGATCTTCTTTGCTGGCATGTTCACCCTCCGGTACGTAGACTTCGGCCCCGATCAGCGACAGCGACACCGCGCCGGCGGGGCGCACGGCTGCGAACGGTTCTCGAACCGGACCAAAGACTTTCAGGACTCGTCCCACGGCCCGGTTCCGTTTATCAAGCACGTCGGTTCCTCGTGAGGGGGCGAACTCCGAACGCACGAGGACGGTCCCGTCGTGGGCGATGTTCTCGACCACGCCGAGCCTCCTCATGTCCCTCTCGCTCGCGCTGCCAATACGTATGCATTATTTAAAGACAGCGGAATACTTTTGTACCGGCTCATCTCAAAACGGGGCCCGCGGAGTCCGGGAGACCTCGGCCGCACACCCTCTGATCACCGCTAGCAACCTTGAACAAGGTTGTCTCGAATTGTCGGGCCCGGATCGTTCGGTTGATCTCGTCTCAGCTCCTCGTCCGGCACGCTCCGAGAACGTTTAATCGCGTGCCCCCGATCCCGGGCCTACCGTGAAGATCGTTCCGTTTGCGATGGAGCGCTGGCAATCCACTTGGGAGCACACCGTCGACTTCAACCTTTCCGAGAGCGGCGTCCAACCGATGTCACTTCGCGACTTGGTCGGGGACGATGCCGCAACGGAGCGGTTCCTCGGCACGCCGCTCGCGTATCCCCAAGGCAACGGGTCCCTCGAACTGCGCACGCTCATCGCAGGGATGTACCACGGCGCGACGCCCGACCATGTCCTCGTCACGAACGGATCTTCGGAGGCCATCCTCCTCGCGATATGGCATCTCGTCGAGGACGGCGACGGAGTCGTCGTCATGCTCCCGAACTACATGGAAGCCTGGGGACTCGTGCAGATGTTCGGCGGCAAGGTGAAACCGTTGCCGTTGCGCGAAGACCTCGGTTGGCAGTTCGACCCGGACGACCTCGCATCGGCCGTGACGCGCAAGACGAAAGCGATCGCGATCTGCAACCCCGACAACCCGACCGGCGCCGTGATGGGTGCGGCGCAGCGCAAGGCCGTCCTGGACGCCGCGCGGGATTCGGGGGCGTGGCTTCTCGCCGACGAAGTGTATACCGGCGCCGAGCGGCAGGCGCCTCGGACCGAGAGCGTGTGGGGCGCGCACGACAAGACCCTCATCACGAACGGCCTCAGCAAGGCCTACGCATTGCCGGGCCTCCGGGTCGGATGGCTCGTCGGTCCTCCCGCGACGATCAGCACGTTATGGGGCTACCACGACTACACCTCGCTTACACCGACCGCGCTGTCCGATCGTCTCGCACAGATCGCCCTCGCCCCAGATCGACGCGAATCGATTCTTGCCCGGACGCGGACGATCCTCCAAGCGAACTACGGTATCGTGCGGGCGTGGATCGAGGGGCACGGATCGCTGTTCTCCCACGTCCCTCCGACGGCGGGAGCGATTTGCTTCCTGCGGTATGCCCTTGACATCAACTCCTCGGAGCTCGCGAACCGTCTCCGCACGGAGAAGTCGACGTTAATCGTGCCGGGTGACCAGTTCGGGATGGACGGATACATCCGGATCGGAATGGGGAACACGAAGGGCCATCTCGTCGGGGGACTGGACCGGATCGACTCGTTCCTTCGAGAGCTCAAGGCCGGCCGACGGGCCACGTAGACGACGAGGATAGGCCGGTGGTGGACGCGCGCTATCGGATCGTCCTACTGGGATTCGGGAACGTTGGCCGCGAATTCGCTCGCTTGCTGACGGAACATCGAAATGATTTGTCGCGACGCTTCGCCATCGTGGCGCCCGTCGTCGGGATCGTGACGGCCCACCACGGGAGCGTCGAGAACGCGCGCGGAATCGATCTCATGAAAGCGGTTCGCGCGGTCGAAGCAGGTGGATCGCTGGAAGGGTGCGGCCGCTCAATCCGCGAATCGTCGGTGGAATATCTTCGACGAGCTCGCGCCGATATCGCAGTCGAGATCACGCCGCTGCGGATCGCCTCGAGGCAGATCGCCCTCGACCACATTCTCGTCGCCTTCGCGAGCGGGAAGCACGTGATCACGGCGAACAAAGGTCCGGTCGTCTATCACTACCACCGCCTCAAGGGAATCGCCCGCAAGGCTCGACTTGGATTTCGATACGAAGGGACCGTCATGGACGGAGCCCCAATCTTCAACCTCTTCCAAGAGACGTTGCGAGGAGCGCGGATCCAGTCGTTCGAAGGCATCCTGAACAGCACGAGCAACCTCATCCTCTCCGAATTGGAAGCGGGGAGGACGTACGAATCGGCCGTCGAATCCGCCCGCGCCATCGGGTTCCTCGAGACGGACCCTTCGATGGATCTCGACGGATGGGACGCGACGGCGAAGGCGTGCCTCCTGACGAACGTCCTGATGGACGGTCACTTGCGTCCCGAAAGAATTCCACGACAGGGCATCTCGTCCCTTGGTTCGACCGCGATGACCCGGGCCCACGCGAACGGCGGCCGATTGAAGCAGATCGCTCGGGGGTGGCGCGAAGACCGGCGTGCGAAGGCCTCTGTTTCGATCGAGATGATTGGTCCGGAGCATCCGCTCTTCTCGGTCGACGGAACGTCGAGTTCCCTCATCGTCCACACGGACATGCTCAAGGGACTTCAAGTGATCGAGCGAGACCCCGGGATTCGGCAGACCTCGTACGCGCTCTACTCCGACCTCCTCGCCATCGCCGAGGGCCGATTGACTCCCTGAGACATCCTTTATATCGCGCGCTCCGGATGGGCGTTCGATGCGTGTCGTCCTCGGGGGGACGTTCGACATCTTGCACGACGGGCATGAAGCCCTTCTGCGCGCCGCGTTCGAGGGACATCCGGATGACGTCCTCATCGGCCTCACGACCGATCGATTCGCTCGCGAGACGCGGAGGCGAGTGAACCCGGATGCCGTCCGAGAGCGAAACCTAAAGCGGTTCCTCGCCCGCCGTCGATGGCGGCCCGTCCGCATTGAGCCGATCTCCGACGCTTATGGTCCGGCGGACGATCTGCCCGACCTCGACGCGATCGTCGTCTCGGCGGAGCGGCACGACGTCGCGGTGGCCCTCAACGAGGTCCGCCTCGCGAGCGGCTTGAATCCGCTCGTGATCCGCGATGTCCCGATGGTGCTCGCACAGGACGGCCTGCCGATCGCATCCCGACGAATTCGCGCCGGGATCATCGACCGGCACGGGGTTCGCATCAGGCCGCTCGCCATCCGCGTGGGGACCGCGAATCCGGTGAAGCTTCGCGCGGTTCGTGCGGTATTCCGGTCGCTGGGCTGGCCGGCTCGCGTCAGCAGCGTCCGCGTGCCGACCGAAGTTCCCGATCAACCGTTCGGGCCGGAGGCGATCCGAGGAGCGCTCGCGAGGGCGCGGGCCGCCTTGGGGCGCGGCGATTTCGGCGTGGGAATCGAAGCGGGTCTCATCTGGGAACCGGACGCCAGCGAATATTTCGCCGTGCAGTACTGCGCGATCCTCGATCGGGCGGGTCGCGTTTCGGTCGGCCATGGTCCTGGCTTCGATTACCCTCCCGATATCATGCAGCTCGTCAAGAACGGACTGACGGTCGGCCAGGCGATGGAGCGGCTGACCGGGATTCGCCAGATCGGGTCGAACGACGGCGCGATCGGCTACCTCACGGAGGGACGTCTCAAGCGAGATGCGCTCACGGCGTCCGCGGTCCTGATGGCGATGGTTCCGCGGATTCGGCGGAATCTGTACGCCTGAGACGGAGGGCGCTTCACGGAGCGAAAATGGGTTGGACTGAGCAGCGGCCGCACCAGATCGCGTTGTTGACGATTACGTAGTCGGCGTGGGTGCCGCTCAGTTCGCCTCGCGTGAGCCAGCCGCTGACAAACCTCCCCGCCTTGGTGTGGTCGGCGCACACACCGGCCCCGCAGAAGCGGCAGACTGCTTTCGCTTCGTTATCGCAGTAGTAGCAATGCATGGGAGACCCATGCGAAGCGGTTCGGATGTACCTTGTGACTTCGATCGAATGTGGAGGGTGCGCACAATCTTTTTAGGCCTCGCACCCTTCGCTCCGGCGGAAGCGCGTATCGCCATGCCCCCGCGGATCGCCGTCAACGGATACGGTACGATTGGAAAACGCGTCGCCGATGCGGTCGCTCTGCAAGATGACATGCGCCTTGTTGGCGTCGCGAAGACGAAACCCGACTTCGAAGCCCGACTCGCGGTTCGCAAAGGCTACCCGCTCTACGCGGCGAACCGGGATGCCGCGGCGAAGTTCGAGAAGGCGAGTATCAAGACGGCCGGGACCCTCGAAGACCTCGTCCACGCCGCCGATCTCGTTGTCGACTGCACGCCGGAGGAAAGCGGCTACAAACCCCTCTACGAAAAGGCCGGTGTCAAAGCGATATGGCAGGGAGGCGAGGAGCATGCGCTAACGCGGCTCTCGTTCAACGCCGCCGCGAACTACGCCGAGTGCATCGGGAAGCAATTCGTCCGGGTGCCGTCGTGCAACACGACTGGATTGATTCGCACCCTATACCCGATTGCCGCGCAGGTTGGCCTCGAGGCGGTCCTTGCCGTCATGGTACGCCGCGCGACCGATCCAGGCGATTCGAAGAAAGGGCCCATCAATGCGATTGAGCCCGAGCTCGAGATGCCATCTCATCATGGGCCGGACGTGCAGAGCGTCCTACCGTCGCTGAAGATCCACACCGTCGCGCTGAAGGTGCCGACCACGATCATGCACGTCCACACAGTGGCCGCCGACCTGAAGAAGGCGGTGACCGCCGACGAGGTCATCGCGATCTGGAAACGGTTTCCTCGGGTCGCCTTCGTCTCCGGCGGCGACGGCGTCAAGTCGACCGCGCAGATCATGGAGCTGGCCCGCGACCTCTCCCGGACCCGCGCCGATCTCTACGAGGTCGCCGTATGGAGGGATGGAGTCCACGTCGTCGGAAAGCGCCTGTACTATTTCCAGGCCGTTCATCAAGAGTCCGATGTGGTCCCGGAGAACATCGACGCGATCCGCGCCCTGCTCGGACTCGAGAACGATGGTCGCAAGAGTATGGAGAAGACGGATCGTTCGTTGGGAATCGGGTTCGCCATCTAGGTCGGCCGCTTTCCCTCGAGCCATTTGATGCGTTTCGTCGCGCGTTGCAAGACGCCCATGAGCGCGTGGAACTCCCAGGTGCTCGGCACGGCTCGACCCACGAGGCGGCGAAACATGATCGTCGTCCGTCCGCGCAGGTGCTTCGGATAGTCTGTCGCGAGGAGCAGGGCACCAAACGCCTGGTGGAGTTTTTCTTTCTCGAAGCCCGACGCCTTCCGCGGAGTGGATCGGGTCGCCTTCTCGGCGAACAACTCGTACAGGACAATCGCCGCGGCGTGGGAGAGATTCAGGATCGGATAGGCTTCGGACGCGGGGATGGTGACGAGCACATCGCATCGAAGGAGCTCGTCGTCCAAGAGGCCGAAGTCCTCGCGGCCGAAGAGCAGCGCCACGCGCCCTTTCGCCTTCGCGATCTTGGCCGCAAGGTCCCGAGGCGTCATCGCGATTCGTGCGAATCGCTTCTCGCTTTCCGTGTCGATGCCCGTCGTCCCGACGATCAGGTCCGCCCCGGCCAGCGCGTCGTCCAGGTCTGTCGCGATGCGCGCGGATTCCAGGATCGCAAGTCCATGCATCGCCCGCTGACGCGCCTCCGCGCCAAGGGGGGACGGTTTCAAGAGGACGAGCTCGTCCAGGCCGAAATTTCGCATCGCCCGGGCAACCGCGCCGACATTGCCTTCGTGCTTAGGCTCGACGAGGACAACACGGATCGGCGGCATCGGATGGCGTGGACTATATTCGACGTGATATAATGACGGTTTGGCATGCGGATCGCGCTGAAGATCGCGTACGACGGCC
>DATEGJ010000061.1:0-10607 GCA_035280105.1 Thermoplasmata archaeon | reverse complement strand
GACGAGGGTCTGAGACTCGGCCATAGTCGCGCTCCCCGCTCCCGCGGTGCGGGACTATAGTCGTTTGCACTCCCCTATCCGAATTGATAGAACACATGGGACGAGAAGTGTCGCACGTGGGGCGCGGCGCGGCGGGTTCGGGTAACGAGCTCAGAGGGCGATCTTCGGTTTCGCGAGCCAGGGAACATGGACTTGACCGACCAGGTCGCGCCATTCGGCGGGCATCGGTTGGCCCGCGTCGTCGCGACGGTACCAGTCGAGGACCTCGTCGACTTTGACATCGCGGCCCGAGATCGCCACCATGAGAGCGTTCCGAACATTCGCGGCGGCTTCGGCCGCCACTTGGTTCTCGAAGATCGCCGCGTAGGGAGTCTGGGACATCCACCAGAGCACCAGGTAGTACGTTTTCCGGCCGGAAAGCCGGGGGCGTTTGGGTTTCATCGCGGGTTGGTTTTCCTTTCTACGGAGGCTCGCTCCGTCGACGTGAGAAATCAGAAGCCTCGTTGAATAAAGCGGTTATGTGACAGTTCTCAAACGCGATACTGTCGACGTTCTAATCCTCGAACCAGACACCGCACGAACATCGGACCGCCTCGGAGGAAACGTTCGCACTGCACCGCGGGCACGCGTACGCGACAGTCGTCGTCCTCGCGTCGAGCTCGAACTCGACGCCGCAGACGGGGCAAGCATTCGCGGTCCCTGGGACGTGGGATTCGCACTCGGGGCACGTGAACGTCAGGTCCGTATTCGGCGCGAACCGAACCCCGCAGACGCACTCCGATGCGGATTCGGAAACGAAGCGCCCGCACGACGGACACTGGAAGAGATGGAGCGAGACCTCCTTCTCCCGGGGCCGGCCCGGCGGTGGGTCCGATACGTCGTGGATGTGACGAAGGTCGTCATAGATCTGCGTGAGGGACCGCTTCGATAGCTGCAACGCTTCACGCGATGCGCTCGCGCTTCGCGACTTCCCACTCCGGCCGGGACCGTAGGCCCCTCCCGTGCCGCCGGCGAACGCGGAGCCGCAGTGCTGGCATCGATCGAGTTCGAACGGCGTGAGCTTGCGGCAGTTCCAACACAGGATGCGCGGCATTGTGCCAAGCTTCGCCATCAGCTTGTCGATCTCGCGGTGTGTGCCGACTTCGATGCGGCCGCTCCGTTGCGATGCCACCCACGCACGCTCCCAGGAGGGGCTCCGGATGGCGGTTTTTCGGTATCACTCATTGGTCAAGACTTGCCGCGTGTGATTATCAGGAGCGAGTCCGCGTCAGGACTCTTCCATGGAAGAGCGGCATCTGCGTGCCGCGAATGCTATAAGGAAGGTCCCCTTGTTGGCCGAACGAAATGACGAGAATCCTCGTCTGTGTCGCATGGCCGTATGCGTCCGGGCCGCGTCACCTGGGCCACGCCACGTCCACGTTCATTCCCGCAGACGTCTTCGCGCGCTACCACCGGATGAAAGGGGACGACGTCCTCGTCGTCGGGGGGAGCGACATGCATGGCACCCCGACCATGGTCCGCGCGGACGAGGAAGGGGTCCCGCCCCGCGTCATCGCAGAACGGTTCCATCACCTCCACGCGAAGAACATCGACCAGCTTGGCGTGCTCTACGACCTGTACTGGAACACGGCCGACCCGCATCACAAGGAATGGGTCCAAGAAATCTTCCTCCGCCTGAAGGAAAAGGGCCACATCTACGAGGCGAAGATGACCTCGCCCTTTTGCACGACTGGCAATCACTTCCTGCCGGACCGCTACGTCGAAGGCACGTGTCCGAATTGCGGGTTCGAGCGAGCGCGAGGGGACCAATGCGAAAATTGCGGGAGGCTATGGGATCCGTTCGACCTCATCAACCCGAAGTGCCGCATCCACGGGACACGGCCGATTCCGAAGGAGACGAGTCACTTCTTCTTCCGGCTCAGCGCGTTCCAGAAGCCCCTCACGAAATGGGCGTTCGACGACAAGGAATTCTGGCGGCATCACGTCCTGACGTTCATGCGCGGCTGGCTCCAGGAAGGACTCAAGGACCGGCCGATCACGCGCGACCTCGAGTGGGGCATCGAAGTTCCGGTACCGGGCTATGAGACGAAGCGGATCTATGTCTGGTTCGATGCGGTGATCGGATACTTGACGGCAACCAAGGAACTGTTCCTGCGTCGTGGTGTGCCGAACGGCTGGAAGGATTTCTGGTACGATCCGAAGGCCCGCCACTACTACTTCGTCGGCAAGGACAACATCGTCTTTCACACGATCATCTGGCCGGCCATCCTGATGGGATACGATGAGAAGCTCGATCTCCCGTACGACGTCCCCGCGACGCAGTTTCTGAACATCTCCGGGGAACGGATGAGCGCGGGCCGTGGCCGCGGCGTCTGGCTCTCCGACATGCTCGAACGATTCGATCCGGATCAGTTGCGTTACTACGCGCTCGCGACGATGCCGGAGACAAAGGACACGGAGTTCACGTGGGAGGACTTCGCCCAACGAAACAACAGCGAGCTCCTCGCGGTCTACGGGAACTTCGTCCACCGCGCTCTCACCTTCGCTGACAAGAACTTCGATCATGCGGTCCCTTCCGCTGCATTCCTGGACGCGACCGACAAGGCGATGATCCGGTCCGTCGAGGAGCAGTGGAAGAAGGTTGGCCAGAACCTCGAGTTCGTCCATCTCAAGGACGCTACCAAGGAGGCGATCCAGCTCGCCCGACTCGGGAATCAGTATTTCGATCAGAAGGCGCCGTGGGATCTGATCAAGAAAGACCGGGTGGCGTGCGGAACCGCCCTCCACGTCGCGTTGCGGGTGGCCCGGGCTCTGGCGATCATCTTTGCGCCGTTCCTCCCATTCAGCTCCGCCCGTTTGTGGACCGCGCTCGGATATGACTCCGACGTGCACGCGCAACGTTGGGACGATGCCCTCGACGACCTGCCGAGTGGACAGAAACTCCGAGTCGGCAAGCCGCTCTTCGCAAAGATCGATTTGTCCGAAAGCTCCGAAGATCCCGCGGCACGATTCGACGTGCGAGTCGCCCGGATCGTCGACGTCAAGGAACACCCGAATGCCGACAACCTGTACCTGCTCGATGTGGACCTCGGTGACGAGCGCCGTCAGATCGTCGCGGGGATCCGTAAGAACTACTCCCCGGACCAACTCCGCGGACGGAAGATCGTTGTGCTAGCGAACCTCGAGCCGGCGAAGTTGCGAGGCGTTCAGAGTCAAGGGATGCTCCTCGCAGGAGAAGATGAGAAGGACGTCGGGCTCGTGCTCCCGCCGGACGATGCGCCGGTCGGGGCCATGGTACTCGGGACGAAGGAAGCGTCGGTCTTGCCCTTCTCCGAATTTCGGAAGTACAAACTCCAGGTCGGGGACGGAGGTACCGTTCTCTTCCTCGGTCACGACGGCGAAGTCCGCATGCCCATGAAGGTCGGGGAGAAACCCCTCCGAGTCGACAAGGGCCTGAAGGATGGGACCTGGGTCCACTGAACCTCCGGGGCGGGCCGTTCAAAAGACGCCGATACCGACCGACGCGAACGCTTGGGCCCGCTTCGCCAAGCCGACCGCGAGTTCGCGTTGGATCGCCCGGAATGCCGGACCGACCTGTTCGAGCCAGACGCCGCTCCAAGTTGTGTGGCCTTCGACGACCGGGACCGTTTCGTCGAGAATCGCCAGACGTCCCCAGACGCTCGGCACGAAGCGATAGGTGCGTCCCTGCCAGAAGAACGTCGTGTTACGCCAACGGAAGCGGATCTCCAGGCCGCCGGCGGCCGATTCAATCTCGACCCGATCCCGCCATCCGTCGTATCGGACTCTTCCGCTACCGCCGGGCAAGCCGACCACGTAGAGCCAACCGCTGCGGCCGCGACGGATCCCTTCCGGCACGCCATCGGTGAACACGAAACTTCGGAAGAGACCGAGTCTCGCTTCGACGACCACGCGGTTTTGAAAGAACGTGCCTCCATAAAACGTCGCGGATCCGTCGACTCCGCAAGGCTTTAAGCGGACCGTCAACTCTGCGCCCGTCCCGATGATCCTGGACCTCCACAATCACACCCGGTATTCTCCCGATTCCCGCGTCGCGCCCTCGGACCTCGTCGCAACCGCCCGCCGAATCGGATTGGGGGGAATCGCAATTACCGACCACAACAGCGTGGGCGGCATTCGGGAAGCGGAAGAGGCGGCAGGAAGGGACTTTCTTGTGATCCCTGCCGTCGAAGTGTCAACGGCATCCGGACACGTCCTCGCCTACGGCGTACGCGAAGCGTTGCCTCGTGACCGTTCGGTCGCCGAGACGGTGGAAGCGATCACGGCGCTTGGCGGCATCGCGGTGGCTGCGCATCCATATCGGTTCTGGTCCGGCCTGGGAGAAACCGCAATCGAAGGGGTTCCATTCTTGGCGTACGAGACATGCAACGGTCGTACGCTTCGCGGCGGCAACATCCGAGCGCGGACACTTGCGCGGTCTCGGAAGGTCGGGGAGACCGGCGGCAGCGACAGCCACTTCCTCGACGAAATCGCGAAGGCCGTCACCGCGATCGACGCGGGCGCGATCCGCGTCGACGACGCATTACAGCACCTGGCGCAACGCAAGACGCGGGCGCAAGGTGTCGATCGCGACGCTGCCGCCACGATGCGCTACGTGACGAAGTGCGTCGGCCAATGGATGATGCGTGGGATGCGCCGGATCTAGAGGTGCTCTTCGATCCGGGGGACGTACTTCGCCGCGGCCTGCTTCGTCCGATCGATGTCGACGGTGACCGGGAGACGCATCACGAGGAGCGCCTTTCGTCCGCCATGGACAATCAGATACCGGCTCGTCTTCGAGTGAATGACGACGCTCTCGAGACCCTCTTGCGTCTCCGACGTCACGGTCTCCGCGGAGCCGATGAGGACCGCGAACATCGAACCGAACGTGTCGACGTGGACCCCTTTCGGGAAGCTCCCCGCAAGGTACGTCCCGGCAAGGGAGACCAGCATTGCCTCTTGGACGCCCTCGTTACGCTCGATCTCGTGGAGAATCGTTTCGAGGGCGGTCGTGTCGACCATGGGGCTCTCCGAGCCGGCCAAGAGGAAACATCGCGGGATTAAACCTTTCCGACCCAAATCTCAGGGGAAAAATCGTCATAGACCCTGAAGAATCTTGTGCATGGCGACGACGGCATCCACCGCGTCCGCGCCCTTGTCGACGCGCGCCAACGCCTGCTCGTCCGTCATGCCCGGGCCCGTGATCCCGAGTCCGATGGCCTTGCGTGTCCGCAGGCCGACGTCGAGGAGCGCCGGGGCCACGGCCGCCATCAACGCCTCGTCGTGAAGCGTCTCGCCCTTGATCACCGCTCCGATCGCGACCGCACCATCGACATCGTCGCGCTCCAGGAACCGCTGGACAACGAGCGGGATCTCGAACGTCCCCGGCACCCGAACGATCGATGCGACGCGGATTCCTCGCTCCTTGGCCCGCGCGAGCGCGCGCTCCACCATGACGTCGGTGACCTCGTGGTTGAACTCCGCGGCCACGATCACAATCCTCATCGGACCTTCACCTTGAGCGGGCCGGCATCGGCGAACCCTTCCCGCTGCCCCGTGCCTGCACGGCGCCGCATCGCGTCGGGACGGAAGAGCAAGTCGTATGCGTTCGCGGCGTGCTCTCGCGTCCGTCGATCGAAGAGCCATGCGAGCCTTTCTTCATCGGCCGCCTCGTCTTCATGGACCATCACGCCAAGGATGTGCTTCCCGGTGACCGCCTGGACCATCTGCAATCCGAAATCGGCCGCGAGCGCGCAATCTTTGTCAACCGGTTGCCGGCCGACCATCCCGAGGGCCAGGACGAGATCGCACCCGCGATCGAACAGGATCTTCGATCCGGCCCCGAGATCCTTGATCCCCGGGACCGTGTACCGTTCGATCGTCACGCGACGGGGTCGCTTCCGCAATTCGTCGATCGCCGCCGACGCCATGTCGAACCGCGAGAACGATGTGTCGACGATTCCAACGCGTCTCAGCGCTTCCGACCCCGACCGCCGCGGGCCTGCGGTGGAGCTCCGGGTGCCTTGCCTTTTTCGACTTCGTCGAGACGCTCCTGCAGCGCGAGCCATTCCGCCACCTTCCTCACGATCTTACGGGTCCCGTCGAGGTCGCCCTCGAACTGCGGGAGGCGGATGACGCGCGTCGAGAGCCCGCGGCGGCGGCACTCCTCGCGGACCCGGTCCTCGTTGTGGACCTGGTCGAAGCCGATTGCGATGACGTCGGGTCGGATTTCGTCCAGGATCTCGTAGATGTTCCCTTCGTGACCGAGCATCGCCCGGTCGACGGGCTTGAGGGCCTCGACCATCTGGAGGCGAGAGGCCTCGGGCATGATCGGTTCATGCTTGAACTTCCGCGCGGTGCTATCGCGGGCCACCACGACGACCAGCTCGTCGCCGAGCTTCCGCGCCTCGCGGAGGAAATACAGATGACCGGGATGGAGGAGATCGAAGACCCCCGTCGCCATTACTCGGACCACGAACGCCACGCTCGGACGATGTCTTGCCCTTCCAGGAAGACGAGATTCCTCGCCCGAGCATATGCCTTTGCATCTTCTTTCGACAGGGCCTTCCCATTGTCCGCCATCATCTCACAAATCGTCGCGCTGGGCGCGAGTCCACCCATGATCATCAACGCCGTCGTGAGCTCGGTGTGTCCGCGGCGATCCGCGAGGAGCGGCTCGGACGCGTTGAGGATCGGCACGTGGCCGGGGGAGCGGAACTCCTCCGCGAACACGTGCGCGGCCCAACCGTTCTCCCGCTTCACCGCTTCCTTCGCGATTGCGGCGAGCCGCGAGATCGTCTTGGCCCGGTCCACGTCCGTCACCCCGGTGTACGTGTCCCGGTGATTGACGGCAATCGAGAACGCGCTGTGGCGGTCATACTTCATGTCCTCGGTCGACACCTGCGTCAGGACGGGAAACATCGCTCCCGCGTTTCGCAGGACGTCCGCCATGAACGGGAGCCCGAGACGCCCGCGGACTTCGCCGGATAGAGTCATGCAGATGAGTCCGCCCGCTTCCTTGCGAAGGGTGCGGATCGATTCGGGCGTAACGAACTCGCTCGCAATCGTGAGATCCGTCTCTTCCTCTCGACCATCCCCATCGTAGACTAGGACAAACTCGCGGCGGCGGAACGCATCGAGGGCGCGATCGAGGTCTCGCACGGAGAAACCGACCCGGGCGGCATATATCAAGATTATTGTAAGAACCGGATTCTTGGTAATGACGCCCGCGGACGGAGCCTTAATCCTGATCCCGGTAATGCGCTAGAGATGCTCTCGCCGACCGATGTCGCGAAGTTCGATCCCGGCGGGATGCGTGACATCGTTGCGTCGCTTCCGGACCAACTTGCGGCCTCGCTCCGCCTCGGCCTCGGCGCTGCGATCGACCTCGGCGAGGCCCAACACGTCTTCCTCGTCGGGATGGGCGGCTCGGCGATCGCGGGCGATGTCTTCGCCGCGTGGGTGGCCGACCGTTCGAAGGTACCGATTCAGGTCGTGAAAGACTACCGCCTCCCGGCGTTCGCGCGGCCTGACGATGTGCTGGTCGCCGTTAGCTATTCAGGAAACACGCAAGAGACCCTTGCCGCGACGACCCAAGGAATCAAGCTTGGCTGCCGCGTCGTTGCCGTCACTTCGGGCGGCGCCCTTCGCGATCTTGCACGGAAAAACGGCATGCCGGTGTTCGAAATCCCGCCCGGTCTCCCGCCACGCGGGGCGTTCGGCCACCTGTTCGGCATCCTTCCCGCGATCGGTGAGGAGTGGGCGTTCGGGCATCTTCGCAGCGATCTGGAACGGGCAATCGCCCATGTCCGAGATCTCAGGAAGAAACTCCGACCGGAAACCGGGCTTCGCCAGAATCGCGCGAAGCGAATTGCAGTCCGCCTTCGACCAACGGTGCCGGTCGTGTATGCCGCGCCGCCATTCACATCAATCGCGAGACGCTGGCAAACCCAGTTCAATGAGAACGCGAAGATGCTCGCCTTCTCTTCGTCCTTCCCCGAAGCCGATCACAACGAGATCGTCGGATGGTTCGAGGACCGCGGAGCCCGGCGCCACACGCCGATCCTGATTCGAGATCGTGACGAATCGCCCGAGATTCGGCGACAGCTCGACATCACCGTCGACATGATTTCCCGTCGCGCTCCCGTCCTCGAGGTCGACGACGACGGAGAGACGATCCTGAGCCGGCTGCTCGGGACCTTGTATCTCGGGGACTACGTGAGCCTCTATCTCTCGACACTCCGGCGGGTCGACCCGCTCCCGCTACCCGCCATCGCGGAATTCAAACGACGCCTCGCAGCCGGCCGACGAAAAAACTGAACGCCGAGGGGGAGACTTCCCGGCAGCCGTCACCAGAGCGGCGGAGCCTTTTGAACTCCCGAGGGCTTACGCCCACCAGCTCTCCAGGCTGGCGCCCTACCGGACTAGGCGACCTCGGCACCCAGTGCCGCGCCATCGACTCCCTCGTAATAAGAGTCTCGGCCGCATCATGCGGCGAAGGCGACGTACTCGCGCGCCGCGACGACTCGTTCGCGTCCCGGGGGATGGCCATAGAACAGCCACTTCTCCCAATCGCGGGGATTCGCGACCCCGAGATCGCGATCGTGCAGCCTCACCATCGCCGAGGCGAACGAGTGCGGGTTTCGCGTCACGTCGAGCGCAAAGCGATCTGAACGTGCCTCCCGTTGGCGGGACCACGCAAGCTCGAGCGGATGAAGCGGGAGCGACACGAGGCTCAGGAGCACCGCCAGGACCGGCAATCCCGCCACATCGCCGGGGCCCGGGAGTCCGTACACCGGATACGTCGCTCCGTACAGCCACGCACTAATCGCAAGGACGACGAGGGAAATGACCGCGCCCAGCGCGAAGCCGCGCAACGGATCACGAAACCGCTGATGGCCAAGCTCGTGGGCGAGAACCGTCTCGATCTCATCGGGGCTGAACTCCCGCAGGAGCGTGTCCGTCACAACGATCCGTCGTGTGCGACCGAATCCCATGACGGCCGCGTTCGCGCGTCGCGTCTTCGCGGAGGCCTCGATCTCGAAGACTCCGAGGACCGGAATGCAGGCTCTTGCGGCGAGCGCCTCGAAGCGTGCGCGCAGATCGGCGTCAGCAAGGGGGCGCAACCGGTAGAACATCGGTACGATGACCACCGGCGCCAGGAATCCGATGATGGCGGAGAGCACGAGGCCGAGCACCCAGGCGAAGATCCACCACGTCGACGGAAACGACCCGAGGAGCCATATGAGGACGCCGCCGGCTCCAACAGTCATTCCCAGCCCGAGCGCGGTCGACTTGCCCGCGTCCTTCAACCAGGAGAGGAATGTCTGGTTCGACAAACCGGCCGCGCGCTCCCATCGATATCCGCTCACATACCCGAAGGGGAGGTCGAGGCCGGCGAGGAGTCCGTACAACGCCGCCAGGTAGACGACTACCGACGCCCATGGTGGCCATCGCAGCGAAACGATGGCGTCCCGCAAGGCCTGCGAGCCACCGAGGACGAGATAGGCCGCAAGCGCTGAGAACACCCCGCCTCGGACCGCCGAGAGTCGAAGGCGTTGGTCCCGGAGGCGACGCGCGAGCTGCTGTCGATCGAGGTCGAATCCCCACGTATCCGTGCCGATCGGCTCACTTCCAGAGTTTCGGATAGGTCCCGGGGTCCATGAGCACGCGGCCCGTGTCGGCGGCTGCCCCCGACTTCGCAATCACGATTTCGTCCGTGGTCATCAGGGCTTTGGAGAAGGCGACGGCCTCGCCCTTCCCGGTGAGCACACCGACCGCATCGCCGCGGCGGATGTGGGGCGAGAGTTTTGCGACCCCGGGCACGGCGAGATTCGCCCCATGGCAGATCGCGTCGACCGCCGTGTCCTTGATGATCATCCGCGGAAGATGCCGCAATAGGTCTTCCATGGGATGCACGGTGGCGCGGAGCGACGTGGGATCTCCGTCCTCTTTCCAATACGCGATCGCATCGCGCAAGGCGTTCAGTGGGAGCGCTTCCGCCTCGGAGAAGGAGGCCGTCCGAGTCCGCCGGAGATCGACCATGTTGGCTCCGACCCCGAGGGCTTCCCCGATGTCGGCGCACAAGGTCCGGATGTACGTCCCGGACTCGCACCGCACGCGGAAGAGGACATTCCGTCCGTCGATCTCTAACGGCTCCAATTCGAAGATGTGCCGGGTCCGCTGTTCCCGCTTCACCGCCGACCGGACGGGGGGAATCTGATAGATTTCCCCGACAAACCGCGACATCATCCCTCGCAGTCGTTTTTCGTCGACGTCTTGGTGGAGCTGCATCACGCCGACGTATTCCTTGTCGCCGACGAGGACCGCCTCGAGCGCGCGCGTCGCATCGGCGAGGGCGACGGGCAACACGCCGGTCACCCGAGGATCCAATGTCCCCGAGTGGCCTGCTTTCTTCACCCCAAACATGTCGCGGACCCACGCGCTAACCTGGTGTGAGGTCGGCCCGCTCGGCTTGTCGACAATCACAACGCCATGACGAATCCTTTCCTCGATCGTTCTTTGATCGGGCGGCGTTCCGTATTTCGAATCTCGCGTTTCGTGGAGGACGACGAGGTCGCTCATCCCCC
>DATEGJ010000060.1:0-3636 GCA_035280105.1 Thermoplasmata archaeon | reverse complement strand
ACGCGACATGGCCCTGATGGACCAATTCCGGATGGAGCCCCTGCCGCAGAAGTGGCAGGACGAAGGCCGACGGTGGCAGGACACCTACTTCCCTGAGATGCCGACGGTCTTGGATCCGCCGAACTGGTCTCGCTACTATCCCGACACGCCAATGCCGCGGCTCAGCGTCATCATGGCAAAACAAGACGGATTCGCGGGCTTCGCCCAGAAGGTCGTCGGGGCGACCGTCGCGACCGGCGACCTCTCGACGCGGGTGTGGACCGCGGACAAGATGCCGGACGCCCAGTTCATGACCGCGCTGAAAATCATCCGCGCCCAGGCCTCGACGGAACTGGGATCGATCCAGCAGCACCGCATGGTGTACGAGCAGTTGGATCGCGGCTCCCTGACGGGATTCGACAAAGAGATCGTCGAAGGCATCCACCGCACGGATCCGACGGGCCACCAACTCGACGCGATCTCGTTCTCGAAGAAACGCGTGTGCGTCGAGGAGTTGCGGCATCACATGCAGATGGCGGGCGTGCTGACGTTAGACGAGACGTTCGACAAGGCGCGGTGGGGCCGGCACTGGGCCACGGAGACGATGGAAGAGTTATTCGCGATGAAGCCGGGCGAGCATGTCCTCGACGCGTTCAACATCGAGTTCAAGAGCCTCATGGACTCCGCGACCTTCATGTCGTTCATCGACCGCGTCGGGAAGTTCCAGCTCGAGATGCAGCATCACTTCCTCTACGGGCCGATGGCGGTCTCGATGCCGTGGATGCGGTTCCTCGAGGAGTCGTACCATCTGGCGGCGGGGGAGACGCTGATGAAAGCAATCGCGGTGGCCGGCATCATGGATGGCGGGAATTTCGGGGTCGAGGATCTCCAGCAAACCCTGAACATGTGGTATCCGCGCGGCCTCGAGATGTTCGGATCGGAGCTGGGCGGGGACCTCGTCAAAGGCGTCTTCAAGACCCTCAAGAACGCGGAAGCGCAGGCCATCTATGTGGATGAAGTCCTCGGCAAGGTGCGGGACGCGAACCTCGCGATCATCCAAGCGAAAGCCCGTGTGCCGCGAGGGGAAGCCGAAGCGACCCTCCGGCGCATTCAGGACAAGGGCGAGACGGTCCACGGTCTCTCGAAGGACGACCTCCTCTACCTGCCTGATCGCCGATTCTTCCGGATCCGAGGGTTGCGCGAGTTCGGGGACTACCGCTTCGCGGGATCCGATGCGGCCGGTGTCGGGTACGTGTACCTCCCTTACGACGTCCACGGCAACATGATGAAGGACGACGGGCACCCGATCGAACGCAAGGACTACGTCGCGTACCTCGAGACGGTCCTGCCGGCGCGGTACATGTCGAGCCGGCACTGGACGTTCGTGAAGGACGAGTTCCTCTTCGACGAGCGATGGGGAACTCCCGAACCCGTGAAGTCCGGGTGAGAGGGCCAGCGTTTATTACGAGCCCCACCCTTGCGACGGGTCGAGGAAGTCCGATGGATTCGAACTACATCTCCCTGGAGAAGAAAGACCGTGTCGCGATTGCATGGCTGAACAAGCCGAAGGCAAACACGTACGACGCGGACTTGATGAGCGACTTGAACAAGGTCGTTGATGAAGTGCGCTTCGACGACGGTGTGGACCTTTGCGTGCTCGCGTCAAAGCTCGACGGCATCTGGTCCGCAGGAGCCGACATCAACTTGCTCGCGACGTCGACGCCGGACTACAAGGCGATGTTCTGCCTCAATTGTCAGGAGACGCTCAACAAGCTCGAGAGCACCCCGAAGCTTTTCATCGCCGCGATCGACGGGCACTGCGTCGGGGGCGGCTTGGAGATCGCGATGGCGACAGACCTGCGCCTCGCATCCGATGGCGCGTGGCGGATCGGCTTGCCCGAGGTCACCCTCGGCGTGCTTCCGGGGACCGGAGGAACGCAGCGTCTCCCCCGTCTCATCGGGAAGAGCCGCGCGATCGACATGATGGCGACCGGACGCATGCTGACGCCTAAGGAAGCCCTCGACTGGGGGCTGCTGAATCGCGTGTTCCCGCGCGCGAAGTTCTGGGAGGAGACGATGGCCTTTGCGAAAGGCCTGACGTACCCGGAGCATTCCGCTCGGGCCGTCGGGTTCATCAAGCGGTCGGTGACAGAAGGCATCGAGATGCCGATGTACGAAGGCCTCGCGCTCGAACGCGAGTTGCAGAATCGGCTCTTCGCCATGGCGGATGCGAAGGAAGGATTCCGATCCTTCCTCGAGAAGCGGAAGCCGACCTTTCACGGCAAGTGAGCGGACCGTGGGGCGACCTCAGCCGCCTTCCTCGAGTTAACCTTATTCAAGGTTGACTCGCAAGCGAGGACTCAAGTCGTCCCGCGGGCTTTCCCGCGCGGTACCCATGAAGTTCGAGACGATTGCCATCGCGCATCGCGGCGCCTCCGCCCTCGTCACCCTGAATCGGCCGGACAAGCTGAACGCGATGTCCCTCATGATGAAGGAGGAGCTGATCCGCGCGCTGCACGATCTGGGCGCGGACGCGAGGACCCGTGTCATTGTCCTGACGGGCGCCGGGCAGAAGGCCTTCACCGCCGGGGCCGACATCCAGGAGTTCGCAGGGCGGACGCCGATGGACCAATGGCACATGTACGAGCACGGGACCCTCTACGACGCCATCGAACGGGCCGCCAAGCCGATCATCGCGATGGTCAACGGATACTGTTTCGGCGGCGGACTCGAGCTCGCGATGGCGTGCGACATGCGCGTCGCGTCGGACCGCGCGACGTTGGGACAGACGGAGATCAACATCGGCATCATTCCCGGCGGCGGAGGTAGCCAGCGCCTCCCCCGACTCGTCGGACTCGGCAACGCCCTGCGGCTCACGCTGACGGGCGATCGCATCGACGCGACCGAAGCGATGCGAATCGGCCTCGTCGACGAGGTCGTACCGCATGCGCGACTGGAGCAACGCACGTTCGAGATCGCGGAGAAGATCGGGACGAAGAGTGCGCTTGCGGTGCGCCTTGCCAAACAGGCCGTGCGAGCGTCCGCGCGCCTCCCGCTCGACCAAGGCCTGCGGTACGAACAAGGACTCTTCACGCTCGCGATGGGCTCCGAGGACAAGGAGGAAGGGGTCCGCGCATTCCTGGCGAAGCGGGATCCCACATGGAAAGATCGGTGACCCGGCGCGTCCCATTTTCGTTGTCAGCACCGATAACGGCGTGAGAGCCCTCTTAACCGCCGACCCCGGTGGTTTGTCCGCAAATGTCCGTTTGGTCGGGCATCATCGCGGCAGGGGTAGCCATCGCCCTGGTCTCCGTGGTCATCGGGTCGCAGGACCTCTGGGAGTGGAAGCTCGAGACGCCCCAGCAGTGGGAGACGTGGTCCTATGGCGCGTTCTCGGCGCACCACTCGATCCAGAACCGGACGTCGGGCAATTACACGCTCTGGCGGAACTACTCGTACGACCAGCTCGCCTCGTTGCAAGCGCACATGGCGTCCGCCTTCGCGGAGTTCGGCCGATTCATCCTCCTCGGACTCCTTTCGGCGATCGCGGGAATCGTGCTCTCTGTCATGACCGTCTGGAGGAAACTCCGCGGAATTTTCGCGGGCATCGCGTTCTTGGCGGCGTGCGGCTCGACGCTGTACGCGGCGTTCGCAATC
>DATEGJ010000059.1:0-2705 GCA_035280105.1 Thermoplasmata archaeon | reverse complement strand
ACGTGGAAGGCGACTCGTGCGAGATCGGGCCCTGGGTCGTGCGACCTCCGGGAACCGAGGTCGCCCGGAATCTCCTCCACGTGCTCGTCGCCGCGACGGGAGTCGACGAGATCGCGTTGAGCGGTCCGGCTCCGAATCAGGAACTCCTGTCGTTCGTCTCGCAGGTCGGTCTCACGCAAGCCTTCCGGACCCTCCGCATGTGGTGGGGCGAAAACGCGTTCTCCGGCAATCCGGCGGGAACGTGGGCGCTCGCAGGCCTGGAGAAAGGCTGAAAGCCATCGAGGCGGTGTCCCATGTCATGACGGAGAAGCGGATCCTCGCGCTGCTTGCAATGCTCCTCGGACTCGTGGGTGGGCTCCTCATCCTCCTCGACGTCCTCGACTTCGCTCGCAGCCCGAATCTGGATGCGGTTCGGATCGCGTACGTCCTGGTCGCCCTGTTCATTGGCGTCGCAATCCTCCTCGGCAGCCTCCTGATTTACCGAGGCCGCTACAGCCCCAGTGGCATTCTGAACATCGTCCTCGGCGTCGTGGCGCTCGTCTTGCCGCAGACGAATCACACGGGAGGAATTCTCGCAATCGTCAGCGGCATCATCGGGCTCGTCGCGGGGGAGATGGGGCGGTGATGCAGGCGGGGACTGCCCGCTTGCGCGAAAAGCTCACATAGCGGGGCCCTTTCCTCCCTTCGGTGGTCGCGGAAAAGCGGATCATCGGTCTGCTGGCGGCCCTGCTTGGTCTCGTCGCAGGCGTCTTGATCCTGCTCGAGGCCTCGCGCGGTGGATCGCTCGATCTCGGAAAGACGGTAGTTGGACTCGGCGTGTTGCTTGGGAGCTACCTCATCTTCCGAGGGAAGACGAGCCTCCTGTTCGGATGGGCGAAGACGCGCATGGGAGCCGTGATCAACCTCCTCCTCGGCGTGGTGACCCTCATCCTTCCGGGAGGCGTGGGAGGAACCGCATCGATCCTCGCCCTGCTGAGCGGAATCCTTGGGCTAGTTTCCGCTTAGATCCTCGGCCCGATTAGCTGCCACAGGACGAGTCCGAGGATGAGCAGCGCGAAGGAGTAACTCACGCTCCTCACGATCCGGTCCCGTCGCTCCGCCGGGAGGCCTTTCTTGAGCCGCGACACGAGCCCCTCGATCCCGTCCTTGAAGATGTAGCCGCCATCGAGCGGAACGGCCGGAAGCGCGTTCGTGGCGCCGAGCATCGTGTTCAACCAGAACAGCCAATACAGCGAGTTCGCGATGAGCCAGAACACCGCCAATGGGAGCGCCGCAAGGGGCCCTGAGACCTGGTAGAACCGGGCGGCCGGATCCTGGATCGGAGCTCGGCCCTGGAACGGGAGGGATATGTAGGCGAGGATCGCGCCGGGGACCCCGCCGAAGCGGTCCGGATTCGTCAGCGGGTGGTAGTAATCCGTACTCACGTCGATCGCGTAGATCCCGAGGAGCGGGCGGCCCGTGCCCGGCTCGGCCGCGAGCCTCACGGGCACCGTTTGAGTTGTCGAATCGGCGGGATTGAACGTGGTGACAGTGACGTTCGTGCCTGCTGTCGCACCCGCCATCAGGTTTCGGAATTCCGCGTACGAATGAATCGGAGTGCCGTTAATCGCGATGATGACCGTGTACGCCTGAATGCCCGCGGCCTGCGACGGCGAACCGCCTTCCGTGAAGCCAACGATTCCCACGCCCTCGTGCACCGGGGTGACCGATGCCATCATGACGGAGGAGAACAACACCGCGAACAGGATGGCTAAGAGGATGTTCGTCGCTGGCCCCGCGGCGTAGAGCCGCGCACGGTCGTGCCGCGGGAGGGCGCGGAGCTCGTCTTCGTCCGGCTCCACAAACGCCCCGATTGGGAAGATGAGGAAGATGAGGCCGAGGGACCGGATGCGGATCTTCGCAACCCGCGACAGGATCCCATGGGAGAACTCGTGCAAAATGACGGCGACTGACAGCCCGAGGATGCCGTAGCCGAGCGGGATGATCGGATTGATTCCCGGGAGGCCGAGGAGGAGATCGGGGGACGGCGGATTCCCGCGGACCGCGGCGCTCTGGACCAAGGTCGCCTCCCAGATCAGGAGGATCGTCGTCCCTGCCATCGTCAGGGCGACGAGCAAGATCGCGAGGTCGCCGAAGATTCGCCAGAACCGAGCCGGTCGCGCGAGTCGTTCGATCAGATTCCGACCCCGGACGGTCTTCCACATCAGGAACGGACCCGCGGGCGGAGGGGACGGCGAGAGCCCGCGAGGTTCCAAGAGACCGCGACGCTGCAGGAGGTATAACCCGACGCACCAGAGGATGATCAATGCCCCGGCGATGAGAAGCGGGGGAACGTCCCACATGCGCGGCTCCAAACGAACCTTCTGGTCTATTTCAACCTATCTCGCTGGAAGCTTGCGATTCCAGATGTCATCGGGCAATTCGTTGTAAACGGCGAAGGCATCGGGTTCGGCTTTCGAACGGCCAGGTTTCGCCAACGCCTTGATTCGCTCGACGCGGAGAATCCAATAGTGGATCCGCCACATCTTGCCTTTCTTTGTCATGACCTCTTCCTGCCGTGTCGTGAGGAGGCCTTCCTCCTCGAGCATGTAGAACACATCGCGGTCCGCGACGTCGAGGTTGTTGTCGATCGCCTCGGACTGGAAGCCGAAGAACGACATGAGATAGTCGGCGAGGGCCCGAAGGTCTTGCTCAGACATGCCCCG
>DATEGJ010000058.1:0-5644 GCA_035280105.1 Thermoplasmata archaeon | reverse complement strand
TTCCCAAAGCGACCTTGTGTCCGGACGGCGTATACGCCGCGGCACGACTCGTCTCGATGGTCGCGGAACGGCCTCTGGAATCGATGGTTCGCGATGTCCCTCGGTATCCGGTGATTCGCGGCGCGGTGGCCTATGACCCTTCGCGGCGGGGTTCGATCGAAGCGCGAATCGACGCGGCGATGCGTGCGCTGACCGCGAACGTCACGACGGTCGACGGGTGGCGGCTGCAGTTCGACGACGGTTGGGCACTCGTCCGTTTCTCCGGGACCGAACCGAAAATGCGCATCCTGGCCGAGTCCCGGAGCGAGCCCAGAGCAAAGGAGATATATTCCGCGGTCCTATCGAGCGCAAAAGGCGCCGCCGCATGAAGGCCGTGGTTCTCGCGGCCGGCGAGGGCACTCGGATGCGTCCCCTCACGGCCAATCTTCCTAAGCCGCTTCTTCCCGTTGCCGGCAAGCCGTTCCTCCGTCATACATTGGAAGCGATTCGTTTTGCGGGGATCAAGGAAGCCGCGATCTTGATCGGATGGCAAGGCCACCGGATCCGTCAGAGCTTCGGGAACGGGGAGGCCCTCGGGCTTGCGTTGAGCTACGAAGAACAGACGGAGCGGTTGGGGACCGCCCACGCGATCGGATGCGTGCGAGCCCATGTGGATGGCCCGTTCCTCAGCGTGAACGGCGATGTCGTCGTGACGGGCGAGTCCTTGTCCGCGATGGTCGCTCACCACCGTAAGATCAAGGGCCCCGTGATGGCCTTGGCCGAGGTGTCCGATCCGCGCTCGTTCGGAGTCGTCGAGATCAAGAACGGAAAGGTCGTCGGTCTCGAGGAAAAGCCGCGGACGCCGAAGTCCAACCTGATCAACGCGGGGATCTACATTTTCGACATGGACATCTTCGCCCTCATCGACAAGACGCCGAAGTCGCCTCGGGGGGAATTCGAGATCACCGACACGATTCGGATGCTCATGGCGAAGCAGGACGTGTTCGGATTCCGCCTGCAGGACGAGTGGATCGACGTGGGTCGGCCGTGGGATCTCCTTCGGGCCAATTCGGCGATCCTCTCGAAGCTCAAGGGAACCAGCACTGGTGAAGTCGATCCGGGCGCGACCCTCGTCGGCGAGGTTCTCGTGCAAGAGGGCGCCCGTGTCCGCAAAGGATCGTACATCGAGGGTCCGACGATCATCGGAGCCGGGGCCGAGATCGGGCCGAATTGCTACATCCGTCCTTCAACGTCGATCGGGCCGAATGCGAAAGTCGGGGCCGCGAGCGAAGTGAAGAACTCGATCCTGATGGCATCGGCGCACGCACCCCACCAGAACTACGTCGGAGATAGTATCCTCGGCGAGCGGTGCAACCTCGGTGCGGGAACGAAGGTCGCGAACTTGCGCCTCGACGAGCAACCGATAAAGGTGCTGTGGCGCGGCATCGAGGTCGACACAGGATTGCGCAAGCTCGGAGTCATCATGGGGGACGATGTGAAGGTCGGCATCAACGCCTCGATCGACGCGGGCACGATCATCGGGGAGGAGTCGTTCATCGGGCCCGGCGCAAACGCGCGCGGGAATATCGCCCCGCGTAGCCGGATCTTTTGAGGTGCGGCGTGCGGGTCGCCCAGGTGTCTCCCTGGTTCTATCCCCATCTTGGCGGCGTCGAAAGCCACGTTCGCTCGTTGTCACGGGAGCTCGCGGCCCGGGGCCATGAGGTGACGGTCGTCACGTCGCGGGACGATCCGGCCGCTCCCCGAGACGAGACGATGGACGGGTTCCGAATCGTCCGGGTCCGACCGCGCGTCACGATCATGCGCACGCCGATTCTTCCAAGGATGCAGTCGGACTTACGCACGCTGGACGTCGACGTGATCCACGCGCACTCGCCTCCGCCGCTCGCGGCGCACTACGCCGCCACCGTGGCGGAATCCCAAGACCTCCCATTTGTCGTCACCTACCATTGCGATGTGGAACTTCCGTCGGCGCTCGGCACGTTTGTCGAGTCCGTCTACCGTCGGAGCCTCGGTTCCGCCACCCTGCGGAAGGCGGATCGGGTCATCGTCACCACGCGGACCTACGCAGCAACGAGCCGCGCCGTGTGGCGGTACAGTCCGGTCGTGATCCCGAACGCCGTCGACCACCGGCGGTTTCACCCCGACGGGAGCGCTCCTTCGATTCGAGATCGGCTGAAGATTCCCCCGGATCGGCACGTCGTCCTCATGGTGGGCCGGATCGTGCCGCACAAAGGGGTCGAGCATTTCATCGAGGCCGCCCGGTACGTTCCGGAGGCCGAGTTCCTCATCGCGGGCGAAGGGTCGCTCCTGCCCGCCATGAAACGGTTCGCCCTCGCGATGGGCGTCGCCGATCGCGTTCGGTTCCTGGGTCGCGTCTCGGACGAGAACCTCCCTCGACTGTACGAGGCCTGCGACGTCTTCGTGTTGCCGAGCGTGTCTCGGTTGGAGGCGTTCGGAATCGTGGCGCTCGAGGCCATGTCCTCGGGGAAGCCCGTCGTCGTCGCCGACATCCCGGGCGTACGGGAGGTCATCGAGGACGGGAAGGAAGGGCTCCTCGCCGATCCGATGAATCCGCAGGACCTCGCCGGGAAGATCCGTCAACTCCTGGCCGATCCGGACACCCGAAAGAAGATGGGCGACCTCGGTCGCCAGAAAGTCGTCGCGTCATTCAGTGTGGAGCGTGTGACGGATCAAATTGAGGAACTCTACCGGTCCATCGTCCGAAAACCCGGGAACGTTACGGAACGACCTTGAGGTCGACGCGGTCCCCCTTGTTCGTCCAAGCCGCCCAGGTTGTGTCCGCATAGGGATACCCGCTGATGATGTGAATGCCGCCGAATTTGCTGAAGAGCGCGAGATCCTCGTCGGATGGCTCGAACACTCCGCTCGGATGGGAGTGCACCGTGCCGACGACGGCGAAGTCGGTCGGGAGCATGTGCAACCGGAAGATCGCGTGGCGGTTCCCGCTCACGGTCCCTGGAATCAGGAGGAGTTCCGTGATGACGCCTTCCTCCGCCCGCAAGATCGCGCCGAACTCCCGCGGGTAGATGTCCCGAGACGCCTCGAGGATCATTCGCAAGGTCTTCCGCGAGATGGCCGTGACTCGCTTCATGATCGCGCTCACTGCCGAGATAGCTTTTCCTCGATGCGTCGGTAGAAATCGTCTCGGAAGCGGATGAACTTCGCGCGCCGTTCCGACGCCGTGAAGACGACGTCCTCCGTCCCCTTCAACGTCGACTCGTGCTGGCCGTCCATCACGAGAAGGCAGCCTTTCGGTTTCATCAGCTTCACATGGATGTTGCCACGGGCCGGGAACACGTGCGGGCGGGATGCCGGCTTGAACGGCGCGATCGCGGTCGCGATGATCGCGTCGAGCCTCGGATCAACGATTGGGCCTCCGGCCGACATCGAATAGGAGGTCGACCCGGTCGGTGTCGCGATGATGATGCCGTCCGCGCGCACGCGCTCCACGATTTCGTCGTCGATCCGGATCTCGAAGTGGCGGATCTTCGCGATCTGGGCCGTGTGGACGACCGCTTCGTTCGTGCAATCGAACATGCGTTGGCCGTCGACGGTGACCTTGAGCCGCATCCGCTCCTCGACCTTGTAGTCACCTTGCGCCACCCGCACCAGGTAGTGGTCGGCTTCGCTCGCATCGACGTCTGCGAGGAACCCGAGCGACCCCGCGTTGATTCCGAGGACTTTCGCATCGGAGAGCTGGAGCGCCCGAAGTATCGTCCCGTCCCCGCCGATTGCGAGCACGACATCCGCCTGCATGTGCGCGAGCGGCTGGCCGTTCCGTCCGAGCGTCCGGGCGAGGTCCGATTCCAGCAAAACCGTGTGGGCGGGCTCGAGACGCGTGATCACCTGCTTCGCGACCTCGAGCGCGCTCGGAATTAGCGGGTTCGCCGTGATGCCGAACTTCACTGGATCGCCTCCCAGACTCGACGGTCCGCGGCCCCGACGAGGTCCGTGCGAGCCGTCGAGGTGAGAGGCATGTCGAGATCCTTCCCGTCCAAGCCGAGGACGAGTCCGCCAGCCTCCCGCACAATCAGCGTCGCGCCGGCGATGTCAACCGCGCGAAGCTTCGCATCGGTGACCGCGCTGTGGGCGTAGTAGAGGTCCGCCGCTCCGCGGGCGACGAGGCAGAGGTCAAGCGACGCCGCTCCCAGCGCGCGGACACGCCTCGCGAGGCTGGCGACCCGGGCGGCATCCAGTGCGGCATTGCTCCCAAGGTAGACGCTGAACAGGAAATCCTTCGGATTGGGTTGCCGAACTTGGATGCGACTGCCATTCAGGAGCGCCCCTCCTCCTTTGACGGCGTAGTACGTCGCCCCGGACACCAAGTCGCGGACGAGCGATTCCTGAACGTCCGACAACCGCTCGTGCCCGATGGCCATTGAGACCGAATACGCGGGGACGCCACGGAGCGCGTTGTGCGTTCCGTCGATCGGGTCGAGCACCAGCATCGCCTTGCCGTTCCGGTCCAGGTACCCTGCTTCCTCGCTCAGGACGTTCAGGGCAGCGCCCTCGTAGTCGAGGACCCGCAAGACCGCCGATTCGGCTACCCGATCGATGCGGGTGCTCGGCGCGCCGTCCGCCCCCCGGCCGAGGACTTCCGCCGGATTCTCGACGATCCCGGCGACGGCGTGCTGGACCGCGTCCGCGATCTCGAACAGAAGGTCCTTCACCGGGCGACCTAGGGTCTTTCTTGATATAGAATTATGGCCGCGCGATTTCGGGCGCCGTGTTCGGGAATGAGAGTCCGCGATATGCTTATATAGAAGTCCCAACATAGGTATGTTCCCGAATCCCGATATTCGGAGGAAATCCCATGATGCCAGCAGGAACGCCAATCTTTGTCTTGAAGGAGGGAACGCGCCGTGAGCGCGGCAAGGGAGCGCAGTTCAACAACATCGCAGCCGCGAAGGCCGTGGCGGATGCGGTTCGGTCGACCCTGGGCCCGCGCGGCATGGATAAGATGCTCGTCGACAGCCTCGGAGACGTCGTCATCACGAACGATGGCGTGACGATCCTCAAGGAAATCGACATCGAGCACCCGGCCGCGAAGATGCTCGTCGAGGTCGCAAAGACCCAGGACGAGGAAGCGGGCGATGGCACGACCACGGCCGTCATCCTTGCGGGAGAACTCCTCAAGCGCGCCGAAGAACTCATCGAGCAAAACATCCACCCGACCGTCATCGCGTCCGGGTACCGCCAGGCCGCGGACAAGGCACGCGAAGTCCTCGAGAAGGTCGCGATGAAGATTTCAATCAAGGATCTCGATGCCCTGAGGAAGATCGCGATGACCGCGATGTCCTCGAAATCCTCGAGCGGTCACAAGGAACTCTTGTCGGATATCTCCGTCAAGGCCGTCTCGACGGTCGCGGAACAGCGCGCCGACGGGACCTACATCGTGGACGACGATAACATCCAGATCGTGAAGAAGCAGGGCGGGTCCATCGGAGATACGACCATGGTCGACGGCATCATCGTCGACAAAGAGCGTGTGCATCCTGGGATGCCCAACGAGGTCAAGGACGCGAAGATCGCGTTGGTCGACGCCGCCCTCGAAGTCAAGAAGACAGAGATCGACGCGAAGATTGAGATCACGGATCCGACCCAGCTCCAAGCCTTCCTAAAC
>DATEGJ010000057.1:0-2812 GCA_035280105.1 Thermoplasmata archaeon | reverse complement strand
GACGAGGTCGCTCATCCCCCCACCCGCGAGGCAATCTGCGCGACGATTCCATCCGGCGTCATCTTGGCGGAGTCGACCACCAGATCGAAGACCCGTGTATCCTGCAGATCGATCCCGTAGATTCGCTTGTATCGGATGCGCTCGGAGGTTTCCCGCGCCAAGATCTCGCGCTTCGACGCTTCCACACTCTTCTTCTCCCGCCGCGCGATCCGCTCTCCGCGCACGTCGAGGGGCGCATCGATCAGGACCTTCATCGAAGGAATGTTCTCCTTCGCGAGGAGGTACGCCTGGATCCGACCATCCACGACGACGTTCTTCCCAGCGGCTTGCAGGCGGCGAATCTCATCGAGGATCGCGCGGTCGAGCGCCCGGTCGATGGACGGATCGTTCTCGGCTGCCTTTCCGAATTCCTCGAGGCTCATCCCCTGCTCCTTCGCCATCGCGCGGAATCGCGTGCCGGCGGAAACGAGCACGTAACGGTGCGTCGCCGCCCAGCGTTCGGCCACCGTCGTCTTGCCACTGCCCGGTGGACCGCCGATCACGAGGATCATCGGATCCGCCTCAGGCATCGTCCGGTTGAGCTCGCAGCGGGATACCCATGGCTTCGAGGCGCCGGCGGAACCGGACGTACTTCAGGAGACGCGTGATGATCTGCCCGAACGGAATCGCGAGCAGGGAATATAGCAAGACCCACGACGGGAACACATACGCCGAGTTGAGGAAGACATGGGTCGACCACGGCACGGCGATCCACTGGTTCCCGAGGTCCCCGAGCGTGAAGTCGACGAACAGACGGAGCCACGTGAAGATCACGATGAACAGGAACATCGTCCATGCCATCGACTTCATCGGGACGAGCTGCATCTCCATCGAGTCCTTCATGAAGCCCTGCTGGGCTTCTTTCAACTTGGCGAGCTTCGTGGACTGGCCTTTTCGCATCGCATCCATCTGCTCGCGCCGCCACGCTCCCATAACCTTCTGCGTCCGCGCCATCTTCACCCAATTCGTGTAGTGGTCGCGAATGATCGAGGAGACGACCGTCGTCAGAATGCCCGCGAGGAGGATCGTCAAAACCGGGCGGCCGCCGCCGAAACCGATCATCGGCGCGAAGACGACGTTCGCGGCGCCGGCGAAGCCTGTGCCGACCTGCGGATCGACGATGGCGTAAATGGCGAGAAGGCCCAGGAAGATCATGATGAAACGGGTGAAACTCGCTCGGTTGAAAGCGGGCTTGCGGGGCGGGATTTCCGGCGGCTTCTCGGACTCCGTTTCACTCGTCGTTTCCTCGGGTTCGGAAGCGTCCGCGGAGCCAGAATCCTCGGCCACGGAGTCGCCAAGGGACCTGTCGATATAAGGATTTGCCAGCGCGATTCCCGGGAGAGAAATCAGCTGCTCTCGGCCGGGGTTTGCGACGTGCCGAGGGCCGCTTGGATCTTCGACGCGAGGGACTCGTACCGCTCCGAAAGCGCCTTCTCTTGCTTCTGGAGCGACTTGACGCGAATCGTGAGGGTCTCCTTGTGCTCCTCGAGCTCTTTCTTGAGCGCGTCTCGGTCTTCTTGCCTCACGAGCAGCATCCCGATGCTCTTGTAGACCGGCGTCTCTTTCGAGATCTTGCTCAACTCCTCCAAGGTCCCTTCGATCTCGCGGAGCTTCGCTTCGAGTTGCACGCGCTGGCTCCCGAGGACTTGGAGCTGCTGCTGCAGGTTCTGATACTGAGCAATCTGGTTCTGGATCTGCGGGGAAATATCCTTCACGCCGTCACCTCGCGATGCACCCGCGCGGCGACATCCGCCCAGCGGAGGTACGAATTCACGGCCGCTCGAAGGGCGCTCGTGTCATCGGCATCGATCGTCAGGGTGATCTGATTCCGCGACCCGCGCATCGAGACCCTCGCCTTCGGGACGTCCCTGCCCGTCTCCGGTCGGAGGGATTCGTGGACGATCCCCGCATCCGGACCGTCCAGGCGGATGATCGCGCGTCGCATGATCATCGCGCCTTGACGACCTTCTTCACGTTGGGCCTTTCCTTGTAGAACATCTTGGAGCCGCATCGCTCGCATTGGATGCCGACCGTGTTGATGTTCGTCCGGATCGGCTCCAAGCACTTCGCGCACTTGTACATCTCAAGCCTCCTTCTGAGCGGGTTCCGTCTTCTCCGCCGTCTCCTCGACCTCGCGCTTGAACGACGTTGTGACGATGGGACGGTACGCCCCGCCGGCGAAGATGTTCCCGCAGCGGCGGCACTCCCACACACCGGTCGACTTGCGGTGAACCGACACGGCTTGGCACCTCGGACACGTATGGCGGGAGCGAAGGCCGTCCTCGATCTCCTGGACGCGACGGCGGATCCGCACGCCATAGCGGGGGCCGAAACGGCCAACGATGCCTGCCTTTCGGGTGCGACGGGCCATGGACCTCAACGTTGAAGCAAGGGGCGAATCGTCCGACCGACGCGTTGGGCGGTCTCGATAATCCGCTTCACTTCATCGTAAGAAAAGCTTCCACTTAAGCCTTTTTGCATCGCGCGGATGTCTTCGTTTTCATCCGTCGTTACGGTCAGCCGAGCATCCGTCATCCGCTCCTCGTCGAGGGCCGGATCGACGAACAGGATGTCCTTGATCTTCGACGTGGTGACGCTGACCGGCCAATGCTCGACGGGCAGCGGGAAGTCGTCCCCGACCCCCATGGCCTTCGCCGGCACCGTGGTCGCGCCGAGCGCGGCGACCGCGGCGTACGAGCAGGCGTCGAAGAGGTTGCCGCCGTAATCGAGGACGTGGATGTCGATGAACATGACCCAGACCTTCTCCTTCGGC
>DATEGJ010000056.1:0-2640 GCA_035280105.1 Thermoplasmata archaeon | reverse complement strand
ACCCCGACGAGCTCATCCTGGAGATGGTCGAGGATCGCCCGACCGTGACGAGCCGAAACCCCGGACCAGGATCTCAGATCACCGAGATCCGCCGGGCCAAAGGCACGGAGGTACCGTCGGACCAGGGCCGCACCGGCCTCGTCCTCCGTCGGGATCGACCGCGACTGGCGAAGCCATTGATCCGTTAGAGCGAACGTAATCTCTGGTCCGTCGCTTGCACCGAAGCACACGAGGCCCCGCACCGCGGCCGGCTTGACGAGCTGCCAAGTCGTGCTCGATCCTTCCGTCCGGTTTCCCCATCCGCCGTCCACCCAATCCTTCACCTTCGCCCCGAGTTTCTTCCCGAGATATGCGTTGAGCGCACTCCGGGTGATCGGGCCGTCCTTGAGCGCGTGGAGGATCATCGCTGTGGTGTCTTCCTCCCTCAAGCCGGTTTGTTCGATCCATCGCGTCTCCTTCGGCAGCCTTGTCGCCCTGAGGCCGGCGAGAATCAGACGCAGTTCGTCCGACCGATGGAGATGCAACGCCATTCGCATCGACCAAGCCTTGACGATCGTCCGCTTCTGAACAAGGGCCCGCTCGACATCGTCGATCTTGATGTCTCGAATTCGGGCCCAGAGCGCAATCCGCGGCATGACCGTTACCTGGGCTTGGATTCCGCAGACATCCCCGACGACGTCCGGAATTCGGTTCCTCGGCGCGCGGACGTCAAGGTGATGGCGGCGCAATCGGAACCCGGACATCTGGTCGGCGTTGACAGGAGACATCTTGTGTGGCTCGGTCACGTTACTTCGACCGCGAGAAAACGTGTTGAGGGCGTAAGGGTTTTGGTCCGCTCGCTAACCAGGAGACGGATCGCCGAGGCACTTTTTTCATCCCGCGATGCGCATTCCGTGGTTAGATGCCAGAGCGGCTCTCGTTCGACCGTGTCGCGATGATCTACGATGAGACACGCGGGTTACCGCCAAAGGCGATGGCCCGGCTGCTCGCGGTCTTGATCGACGAGTTGCATGGGAAGCGATTGCTCGAAGTCGGCGTGGGGACCGGGAGGTACGCGGTGCCGTTGCAGAAGAGCGGGATCCGCGTTGTTGGTGTGGACATCTCGCATCCGATGGTCGAGCTCGGCCTGGCCAAAGGACTTCGGAATGTCGCCTTCGCGGATGGTGCACGCTTGCCGTTCCGATCCGGGTCGTTCGACATGTCGACGACGAGCCACGTGCTCCATCTCATCCCCGATTGGCGGGACGTGCTAAGGGAACTCGGACGGGTGACGCGAGACTCGTACTTCACGATCATCGAACGCTCGCACCACGCCGACTCAATCAAGAAAGAGTACGACGACCTTGTGCGGAAGTCAGGGTGGACGTGGGTCGTTCCCGGCCTCCACGAGCGCGACTTGCCCGCGCTCCTGAAACCAGACCTCCTGATTCCGGTCGGACCGTTCCAGGAGGTCCGTGTAGCCGACGTGATCCTGAAGGAGCTCGAAGCCCGCTCGTATTCATCGCAATGGGAGGTGCCTGAGAAAGTTCACCGGGCGGTCATGAGCACCCTGCACAAGAAGTGGAGCGGACAGGATCTGAAGAAATCGTATACGCTCGAAGTGACCTTCTGGCGAGCCATTCGTCTCCCGGAGCTGGCCAAGGCTCCGGTTCACGGCTCGTGAGGTGCTCCCGCAAAGACAACGAGGGCCTCTTTCTCGAGGAAGTGGAGGGAACCCGGGATCACGAGGCAGTGCAGCGGTGGCCCGAGGTCACGCGACACCAGCTCGCCGAGGGGCCCGGCGACGGCGCGCGCGCCAGTCGACGCCACCCGGCTGACGACACATGCGAGGGTCTCGGGACCGAACTCGTTCGTGCGTAGAGACCGCGCCATCTCGAGGAGCATCGCGATCGCATCGCCGGGCGGAAGAAAAGTCCCGTCCTCCCGAAGATCCAAGAGGACAAGAGTGTGAAGCCCGGACCGGCGGTTTTCGAGGATCGCTTCAAGAGGACTCGTCGGCGCGAAGCCCGCAGATGGAAACGGGACCGTCGTGGTCCGACCGAACTTGTACCCCTGCAAGCCAAGCTCTCCAGCCGCCGCGGTGAGGATCGAGACACCGTGCACGATTCGCGTCGGAATCTTCGCCGCCGCGGCGCGAAGGCGGAGGTCGACATGGGTCGTCGCCGCCATGGGGTCTCCACCGACGAGAAATGCGACCTTGCCCTGGGTAGCCGCCTCGAGAATTTTGGTACCCGATTCGACCTCCGCACGCGTGAGCTTCGGGATTGGTTTGCCAACGAGGCGTTCGATCGCCGCGAGCGACGTACCGATTACAGCCGACGTGTAGAGTTCCGCGAAGACACGATCGGCTGAGCGCGCTTCCTCGAGGCCGCGGAGCGTGATACCTTTCTCGTCATGCAGGCCGAGGCCGATGAACACGAGCTCCCCCATCGTTAGCGGGAGCCGGCAGGACCGCTAAACCCTTTCCCTTCCGTTCATCACGGGCGCCGGCGTCAAGAAGCCAGCCTCCCGGAGAAATGAGCGAATCGACATGAGGAAGAAGATGAACGCGATGACCAAGACCGTCGCGACGATGTGCTCGTGATGGAGCTGGCTCGTGTCGAACAGATCGGAGAACGTGAAGAAGTCGATGTCCGAGAG
>DATEGJ010000055.1:0-6754 GCA_035280105.1 Thermoplasmata archaeon | reverse complement strand
TACGTCGAGCTCTCCTTCGCGAGGCGGTTCGAGCGCACTTCCGTCATTCACTCGATGCATACGCCGCGCGCGTATGGCCTTTTGGGAGCGCGTCCCGTGATCACGCGATGTTCCGATAGAATTCCGTGTAGCCGCAGTTCTCGCAGACGAACGCCTCGAACTGCGAGAAGACCGTGAAGGCATCCGCCGCGAGATGCCCGACGGACAGCGGTCCTCCCCCGGAGCGGACGCTCTCGAACCGATCGATTGCGGTGCCACCGCATTTCGGACACGGATGGCCAAATTTCATGGCGGCGAATGGCGCCGTCCGGACAGAAAAAGGCTCGTCGGGGTTTCCGCGAACGACGGCGGCTACTTCCGCAGCCGTTCACCAAACTGCTTGCGGAACTTCGCGACCTTCGGCACGATCACGAAGCGGCAGTATCCCGCGTTCGGGTTCTTGCGGAAGTAATCCTGATGGTATTCTTCGGCGCGATAGAAGGCCGAGAGCGGCACGACTTCCGTGACGATCGGTCGCTCCCAGATTCCCTCTTTCTCGAACTCCGCGATGACCTGCCTCGCGGTTTTCTCTTGTTCCGGCGTATGATAGAAGATCACGGATCGGTACTGGGTGCCTTCATCGGCCCCTTGCCGGTTCATCGTGGTAGGATCGTGGACCGTGAAGAAGATTCGAAAGATGTCGGCGAGAGCGATGGTCTTGGGGTCGAATGTGACTTGTACGGCCTCGGCGTGGCCCGTCGTGTCCGTGCAGACCGCTTCGTAGGACGGATTCGGCAGGCGTCCGCCGGAATAGCCGACCTCGACCTTCTCAACGCCGCGGAGTTCGTCGAAGAGCGGCTGCAAGCACCAGAAACACCCGCCGCCGAAGGTGATGACTTCCCGAGCGCTCCCTGACTCCATTCCCTCATCTCGGAGTATCTTAGTGGCTGGACCGGCATAAGCTTGCCGGGATGCTTGTCCGGCCGTCATCGGAAAATCTTTGCCGCGTTCGCGACGAGGATCCGGTCCTTCGTCGATTCGGAGAGGGGCAACGCCCGGAGGCCGTCGATTTCCTCGCGAATTCCGGGGATGCCCGGGGCGGGCCAGTCCGATCCGAACAACACCTTCGATGCGATCTCTTCGAGTCGCGGAAACCACTCTAGGAGGCGCTTCGGAGGAATGCTCGAGATGTCGAGGTGCACGTTCGGATGGCGGCGGAGCAAGTAGAATGCCGTGTCGCACCACAGGGGTCGACCGCCGTGAGCCATGAGGATCGTGAGGTCGGGAAAGTCCTGCGCGACGTCGTCCAAGGCCATGGGATTGCCGTATTTCGAGCGTGCACCGGGAAAGACAGAGGTTCCAGTGTGGATCGTCACCGGCATGCCGATCTGTTCCGCCGTCCGATAAATGGTCTTGAGGGCCGGGAGCTTGCCATCGACGTACGCATTCGCCGCGAAGAGTTGATGTGGGGGATGGATCTTCATCCCGCCCATCTCGAACTTCGAGGCGAGACGTTCGACGTCTCGCTTCGGGTTCTTCGTTCGTTTTGGGTGGACGGAACCAAACGGGATGAGTCGTTTTCGATCCTCCTTCGAGAATGTGGAGACGAACGAATTCACCTCCTCCTTGAATCCCATGACGTCCGGCGCGACGTAGTTAATGAGACATGCCCGGTCGACGCCGACAGCATCGAGGTGATGGAGGAACGCCCGCGGGTCATCCATGAGTTGCATCACGCGTTCCCTTTGGGGGATTCCCTGCCAGATCATCTCCAGGACTTTGGGTTTCATCGAGCGATACGGTTCGAGGTGGATGTGGACATCCATGATTCCGGGCACGGGCGGCTGTAGCTGGGTAGACGGGAAAGGCTTTTCGTCGCTCCCGGAAGGTCTCGTTCACGCCGTCCGGATCGCAACGACCATTCGAACGGGACCGAATGGTGCGTAGAACCCGTAGGTCTCGAGCTGCCGGTTCATGTCCGCTCTCAGCCGGGCAAGAGTCTCGGCGCGAAGTTGGGCACGTGCTCGTGGGTCGGACGTCCGTCTTTGATCGACCCAGCCATCCGCGTAAACTTGGATCGCCCGCTCCGCTACCTTGCGGGACCACCGCACGCCGGGACTGTGCTCCGCCCGCGCGACGATGCGGACCGGCAGTCCCTCGACTAACCGATCGAATCGGGCGAGCGGCCATTCGTCAAGGAGCGTAAGGGCGCCTCCCATTCGGAGTACTCGAACCGCCTCTGACAAGGCGAGGCGAATTCCTTGGTCGCCGAATCCGATATCAATGTCTTGCAATCCGAGGAAGCAACTGACGGAGTTGAACACACGGTCCTCGAAAGGCATCTTACGGGCGTCCGATTCCACAAGGGAGGCACGCACCTTGGCGCGTGCCAGCAAGGCACGGATGGGCTTGTGAGGTCCGGCGAAGTCGATGTTGAGGCCAACGAGCCTCGCACCCGGAAAACGCCAGCCAAGCTGGGCAAGGAACGTTCCGACGCCGCACGCGAAATCGAGGTGAAGGTCGTCGCCAGGTTGGGGCATTCGAGCGGTCGCCCAGCGCTGAACGCCGCCCCAGCCGACATCCAATCCATCAATTTCTCGATCGACGGGACTTCGATTCTTGGTGAGCCACGAGCGCAGATCGTCTTCTCGTGTCACGATGAAGGATTCACCGTTCACACGCGCACTCCCGAGCCCACCACCGCTACTCGGAGATTGGGAGCCGTCGAATCTCTTCGCGATAATCCCGGTATGGCGACGAACAGGGCTGGCCGTCTGCGTACAGCAGGACGTTCTCCCCCGGATCCGCGTTGCTGAGGCCGAGGATTGTGGACGAGACGCTTCCGCCGCCCTGCGTGTGGACACAGATACTCACCCCGCCGGGACCTGACGCGTGCGTACGCAGCGCCGCTTGAAGGGAACGAACCGCATCCTCGACGGACCGGGTGGACGCCTTCGCCATGAACCCCTGAATGAATTGGACCTTGGGATCCGTCGCGACGTTTCCGCCTTCGTTCGTGAGGACGTTCAGCCCTTCGTGTCCGCGGGTCATGGAGATCTGTCCGTCGAATCGGAAAAATCGCACGGCCTGGCGGGATGCCACGAATAGGTTCCAGAAATTGTACTCGTGTTCCTGGACCTCGCGCTGCAACAGGATGTCCACGGCCGGGACACTAGTTTGTCGCAACGCGTCGAGGACGAGAAGACCACGCGATCGCGCCGTGGGGGAGTTCCGACCGCGGCGGTTTGACAGCGCGACCGCGAGTCCGGTCCCGCTCGCTCCGACCCAGGTGCCGCCCGCTTGGCGGTCCCGCGGCGCCACGATGACCGGGTCCGATTCGATGATGGAGGGCGGATCCGCCGCTCGTTTCGCGGATTCGTCTCGGTTCATCCCGATGAGAATGTCGTACCCGGGGACGGTGCGCCAGAAGGCGATCAGGGTGCACATCGCTGCGTCTCACTTCATCTGCTTGAGATCGTACGCGCGCATCTGGGCGACGCGCGCGACATCGGGGCGGCCCGCTTTCGTCGCCGACTCCATCGCCCGCTCGTACGTGACGATCGTCGCATCTCGGAGCGATGCGTCGCCGCCGGCGGTCGCCTGCTCGCTCATCGCCTCTGCGGTGTCGAAGAAATATTTGGCCGCGGTCAAGTGGTCTCCGAGAGCTCGAAAGAAGGCGCCCGCGAACAGGCCCTCATGGGTCAAGCCTTCCGCACCCGCGCTGAAGTTCTCCTTCAGGACCGCCGCATATTCTTTCCCGACGTCGGCGAGGGATGCGTCCCCATGGAGGTCTTGCACAGCGTTGCGGTATTCGACGAGGGCGAGGTATTGCCGTTCGTCATGCGGCATCTCCTTGTCCGAGAGGGCGAGGTACGCGCGACCTGCGCTCCGCCGCCATGTGCCCGCTTCCTTCAGCCGTCCGAGCTTCTCGTTGCATCGAGCAAGCGCTTGGAAGATGCCGACGCGGTCGAGGGGCGTGCCGGACTCCGTGAGCTTCTCGTAGTGCGTCAACGCCGACGCGAAGTCGCCGCGGGCTTCCGCTTCAATCGCCTCGACGAGATCCGACATGAAGCGACAAATCGGTCACGGGATATGAGCCTGCGCTCGGTTTCGGATAGGACTTTAAGACGGTGGGCTATTCTCCGCGCGTGGTCGACGTCATCGCGTTGGTCCTACGGTTCCTCCACATCTCGTTTGGCATTGCGTGGATTGGCGCAATCGTGTACGGCGTAGGAGTCCTCCGGCGCGCCCTCTCTCGGGTGGACGCGGCGTCTCGAAAGGAATTCATGAAGCAGCTCATCCCCGTCATCACCCAGTTCCTACCGGGGAGCGCCGTGATGACGATCCTGTTCGGGTTCATCCTCTATCTCTATCTCGGTTCATTCGACGTTGCGTATCTTACTGGGAGCGAGTGGGGGCGGATCCTCCTGACCGCGCTCGTCCTCGCGCTCGCGACGTTCGCCATCGGGATGGTGTTCGGAGTGGGGAGCGCGAAGAAGATCCTCGGCCACCTGAACGAGGAGACATGCACCCACGGTCCCGAAGTCGGCGCCCTGCAGACGCGGTTCAACCAGGCCCAGTTCGTGGGCCTCGCGCTCGGATTCGTGATTATCGGCCTGATGGTCGCGGCGACCGAAGGACTCTGAGCCTTAGAGTTCCGCCCACTTCCCGTGGCCTTCCCACACGCGCACGTGAACGGGGAACTTGATCTTCTCGCGGAGCCGCTTCGAAATGAGCTCGCAGATGTTCTCGACCGACGGATATTCGAGGAACGTGTTCCAGTCCTTGTGGTCGTACTCCGCGAGGATTGCGCGGACCGTCTTCTTGAGGTCGGCGAAGTCGAGGACCATCCCGCCTTTGTGCTCGCCTTCGATGTGGACGTCTACCTGATACGTATGACCGTGGAACGAACCGCATCGCTCGTGACCGGGCAAGTGGTGGGCGCAGTCGATGTACTCCGTCACCCCGAGCTTCATCGCGGCGGACGAAGAGGCGGGCCGCCATAAAGCTTGGCTCACGCTCGGATCAGATCGGGGTCACGGTCACGAAATGCAGCGCCTCTCGGCCCCGTTGGAGGAACTGGTGTTCCTCGTTCGATTGCACCAAGAGGACGAGGCCGGGGCGCAAGTCGATTTTCTTCCTCTCGATGACGGCCAGGCCCTTCCCTCTCGTCACAACGAGCTGATGATCCCACTCGTGCCGATGCGGCGCGGAGTACCCGCCTTTCCCGATGATCAGCTCATGCAGCGAGGTCTTGCGAGCCCCGTCCTCGTGACCGATTAATTGCCGCATCTTGACGTTGCGGCTGCCATCCTCCAAGAAACGGACTGGCGCGACCGACCGAACGGTGGTCGAATACATGTGGGATTGTCCAGGAGTCTTCCGCGGTCATTAAGGTTTTGTCACGAGTGGCAGCGAACCTACGCCTCGTACGGGACCGGGTCCGCGATTCCGACGGCAGCGAATGCATCTTTACGTTCTTGGCACGAGACACAGGTCCCGCAATGAATCGACCGATCCCAATAACACGACCATGTGAGGTCGAACGGCACCTTCATCTCCAAACCCATGCGGACGACGTCCTCCTTCGACTTGCCGCTCAACGGGACGAGAATTTGGACCGGCGATTTGTCGTACGACCAGAGGCTGAGATGGAACACGCTGTTCAGGAAGTTGAAGAACTTGGGGCTCGAGTCCGGGAACGATTCCGGGTCGACGCCGTTGTGACCGCCGACGATGTAGCGCGCGCCGCCGAGTTCCGCATAATATCCCGCGAGGCCGTAGAAGATCAGGTTCCGCCCGGGGATGTAGCCTTCGGGCGAATCGAGGAGGATCCGATTATCGATCCCTTCTTTTCGCAGATCGTCGACCTCTTTGAGGAACGGAAGGCTGACGTGGCGAGGGGGTGTCACGCCGCTGCGCTCGGCTAGCGCGCGGACCGCGTCGGTCTCTTTCTTCGGGCGTCCGAAATAATCGAAGGTCAGGGGCCGGAGATCCCAGCCGCGGGCCTTCGCCCACCACAGCGTGACGGCCGAATCGAGTCCGCCGGAGAGGAGGATGATCGCCCGGTCCATCAACGTCGCCTGTCATCGGCCTGCGCACGCGCACGACCGCGCGAAAGGGAGCCCGCGGCTCCATAAATATCTGTCCCAGGCACCGCCGAATCGAGATCGGGACGGCTCACGAAACGGGGGGCGGCGGCAGGTGGTACGGATCCCACAGGATACCCAGTTCGTCCTCGATGCCTTCGATCGGCTCCCCTTGCCATTTCGCGAGCCGATCCTCGTAGCGGTCCTTGAGGAGCGTGAGAAGATGCCGGAGCCGGTGGACGATGTCCTCCGTCTGCCCGGCGGTCACGAGCACCGCGATGACGAGGCCGCCGTCGTTGCACATGACGAACCGGTGGTCTCCGAGACTGACTTCGTGGACTTCTCCGTCGCGTTCCGAAAACGCCTCGCGCACAAACGACGAAATCGCCGAGATCATGCTCCCGACGACATCCCGGTCCTTGTCCGTCATGAGAGACCGAGCCATGTGCTTGATGAGCAAGCCGCTCGCGCCGATCAGGAAGACTTCCTCAATCACAGGTTCCGGAGGCGCCTCGACGGCCTCGCGGGCCGCAGGCGGCGGAGGCGGCAACGCGACGACCGGTGCCGGACGGGGCGTCGCCGATGCGACTGCCGCGCGTGCCATCTTCTTTGCTAGATCGATGTGCCAGATGTCCGATGATGCCCACGCGAACGCGAGGCCCGCGGCGATCGCGAGCGCCCATCCG
>DATEGJ010000054.1:0-2991 GCA_035280105.1 Thermoplasmata archaeon | reverse complement strand
GGCGCCTTGATCGTGGCGGCGGCCGGCAACGCGGGAACGGGCACGCTGGACTATCCGGCCCGCCTCGCGAACGTCGTATCCGTCGCAGCGATCGACGAGTCGGGCACCCGGGCGTCATTCTCGAACTACGGTACAGGCCTCGATCTGTCCGCGCCCGGAGCCCGAATCCTCACGCTCACCGGGAACAACGGCGTCCCCCACTACCTCCAAGGCACCTCATTCGCGGCGCCGTTCGTCACCGGAGCGGCGGCGCTCCTCCTGTCCGTCGACCCCACCCTCACGAACAGGGGCCTATGGGATTTGCTCAACCGGACGGCGGTCCAACCGAGCGGATCCGGATACAACACGAACTACGGTTGGGGTGTGGTCAACGTCTGGAATGCGGTCAACGCGCTTTCCCGACCCTTCATCTCCGTCGAAGATTACCCCCGGACCGCCGCACGAAGTTCGGCTTTTGACATCGCATGGTCGGTCCACGGACCCGCGGGTACCCCGATCGCGGACACGCATGTGGAGTGGGGTACGACTTCCGGGCAACTCGGGAACTCGACGACCGCCCAAACGGGTAGCACGCCCCAGACGTTCCGAGCGAGTGGACTTGCGATGCCGTCGTCTGGGAACGCCTTCTACTTCAAGGTCGTCGCCATCGTCAACGGGACCCGGTATGAATCGGCGGAGACCCCGATCACCGTCTCGAACCTCCCGAACTTCCTCTTCGTGCTCTACCAGTTCCTCGCGTCGAACCTGCTCTACCTCGCCTTGTTCATCCTCGCCCTCGCCGCGGTCGTCGCATTCCTCCCGCAACGTCGCGCTGCGCGGGCGCGGCGGGCGACGCTCCAGCCGCGGACGATGTATCCTCCGAACTATTACGTCCAAAGCGTTCGGACGCCTCCGTCCGGCGCGGGGCCACCCGCCGCGAGCCCCGGGCCACCGCCAACTCCGCCTCCAATCGAGTTCGTGCGACCTACGAGTCCACCGGTCGCGCCGGCCGCCGTTCAGCCGCCCCAGCCGCAGCCCGTTGCGGCGAAGAAGCGGTGTCCGAGTTGCGGAACCATGGTGAATGTCGACAACCTGTTCTGCTTCTTCTGCGGCAACCCGTTCCGATAGGCCGACTCTCTATCCGGCGTCGCGATCCGTGAACTCGTCTGCCGGGAGCGGCCGCGTGTAATCGACCCGCCACGACCGATCCGGCGCGGCTTTTCCAAGGGCCCGCGCCATCTCGCGGACGTGAATCGGCGCCGAGCCGCAGCATGACCCGATGTAGTTGACGCCAATCGCTTTGGCTTCCGCCGCGTAGAACCCCATCGCTCGCCTCGAGAGCACCCGCGTCTCGAGCTCGTACGGGAACGCTTCGGTTGCCGTGAAGTCCGGGATGTCCCGGGGCGTGCGGTAGGCGGTGGGCTGGCAGGCGACGAAGCCGGTGACGGCTTGGCGCATCTCCTTCACAATGGGCAGCATGAACGCCGGGTTCCGGAGACAATTCACCCCGACGACATCTGCCCCGGCGTCATGGAGGGCACGTGCGCACTCTGCCGGCGTGTGCCCGTCGTACGACATCGGGTTGTTGTCGAATGCCATCGTGACCATCGACGGCAACCCGGTCTTCGCGATCCGTTCGACGGCGAGGAGCGCCTCTCCAAGCCACGAGAAGGTCTCGCCGATCACGAAGTCGGGGGCCTCCTTGACTTGCGCGCTGAGTTGCTCGTCGAAGAGGTGACGCACTTTGTCCTCCGACCCGCCGTCCTTGGGATCGTACATCCAAGTGAGGCTGAGGTTCGCGGCGACGAGAGATCGGTCCCCCGCGACATCGCGAGCGAGGCGGACAGCGGCCCGATTGATGTCGGAGACTTGATCGGCGTAGCCCGTCGTCGCGAGCTTCTCCTTGCTCGCGTGGAAAGCGACCGCCTGGAGGATCTCCGCGCCCACGTCGACGAACTCCTGGTGCAGCTCCCGCACCGCGGCCGGATGTTGGACGACCACCTCCGGGGTGAAGGGGCCCGGTTGCACGTACCCGCGCTTCTCGAGCTCGAGCAGGTACCCGCCATCGCCGAGGACGACGCCTCGGCCGAGCCGTTCGAGAATCCCCGCATCGGTTGACCGCGTGGACCTCTTGCGTTTTCCGGCCACGCGGACGGCTAAGGAGAATCGGGCTTATAGCTTGACGCGACGCGGTTGCGACTGGGCAGTCCGCCGCCGAAAGCTCGAACCTTTTTCTGGTCGCGCGGTTATGGAGACTCGGATGGTCGATGCGGGCGTTCCGGTCCCTCGTCGGGCGAGCCCGCGATCGGAAGGCGTAATGTGTGATGTCTGCGGCGGGCCGACGTTCGAACGACATTGCGAGGTAATCTGTCTCCGCTGCGGCTACAAAAGAGACTGTTCCGATCCGTGATTCGACATCTGCCGAGACCTACGACACGTGCCGTGATAATTCACGGCAAAGCATTAAAGGCCTGAAGATTGTGGGCGGCGGCCGCCGGTGCATGCGGATGGATGGACTTGAGACCGTCACAGAGTTCGTTCGGCGAATGCTCTTGGAGGGGCCGGTCGAGCCCGATGCGTCCTACGCAAAGGATCTGTTGGCTCTCGAGCGCTTTCTGTCGCGCCGGTCGGTCGGTATCGCGGAATCCCTCGCGCTGTCGAACCTGGTCAGCCGATATCCCCGCGAGGCGGACGCCATCGTGAAAGAACTCGGGGTGCGGCCGTTCTCCCTGTTTGAGGACGATCGGGTATCTGCCCTTGTCGACGAACGCCTACGGCTTGCGCTGCGCCGCAATCCGCTTCCGCGGCTTCGACCCGAGGAGCCCAGGGGCCTCTTCGAGTACTGACGGTCGGGCACAAGGACCGACCCACGGCGCTGCTTGCGCACTCGAGGTTCGGGCATGCCTCGATGCTCTGACGGATTTGTTGTGTGTCGGACAACGATCGTCAGACAAACCCTCCATCTAGGTCAATTCAATGGAATTCGACTGCCGTCTGACAACGAAAATCGCA
>DATEGJ010000053.1:0-10609 GCA_035280105.1 Thermoplasmata archaeon | reverse complement strand
CGAGCGGGTCCGATTTCTCTTTCAGGTGGAGGACGCGCCGCTTGTAATACCGATCGGACCAGCGGCGGGTCTGCCGCTCGTTCTTCAGCTTCCGCGCCGCGAATAATCCTCTGGCCACCGTGCACACTCGAAGGGAGAGCCGTGCTAACCTGCACGTCGTATTTAAGCGTGGCGTCCTAGGGAGGGCGGCGCGGGTTCGTCGCGGCGGACGCGGCGAGAATCGGCTGTCCGCAATAGCTGCAAATGAGCCGGTCCTCCGGGAGGAACCATCGGTTGATCACCGCGGAACAATGCGGGCAGCGCTCGACGAAAACCTGCTGTCCGATCGACGACTGGACCACGAATTCGTCGGTCGTCCGATCGACGATTCCCTGGACGAGACCCCGGTCGACAGCGCGAGCGAGGATCCCTTCCGTCTCGAATCGCGTCTTCCCCAAGTTCTTCGCGAGATCGTTCAGCGGGATACGGCGGTACGTCTTGACCCAGGCGGAGAATTGAATGAGCAGTTTCTCCTCCTTGCGCGCTTTCCAACCGTACACCAGGAGGATGATTCCAGGAATGACGCCGGTCCCAAGGCAGAGTACGTTGCCGGCGATGATGGCGCCCGGACCGCTCAGGTAAAGACTGTACACCGTGACCCCGAAGGCGCCTCCGGCGAGTAAGATCCCGCCCAGCACCAGAAAGACCGTGTCCTTGTATCGCCACGCCGTGGACGGCCTCGTCGGCGGGCTCTGGGCCTCACTCTCCCTACGAATCCCTCCGATGCCGGGATGAACCCCCGCGTACTTCAATCAGGCGTTTACGGGAACGTCGACCACTCGGTGGCAGTACGGACACGTCACGCGCTCTTCCGGGAAGTACCACATGTCCACGTTGCCGCCGCAGTTCGGACACGCGCCGACGAAGTGTTCCTGACCCGCGGATTTGTCTTGGACGACGAACTCGTCCTGGGTCCGATCGATGACGCCTTTCACGAGGCCCGCGTCGATCGCTTCGCCAAGCAACTTCTCGGTCTCGTATCGCGTCTTGCCGATGCGCTGCGCCATCAGATCCATCTTGATTCGCCGCTGGGATTTCGCCCAGTTCGCAAACTCGATGACCGCTTGCTCCCGTCGATATTGTTTCACGCCGAGCGCAATCGCGATGAGCCCCGGGATGATCGTGATCGGGCCGCAGCCGTACAAGAAGAACGGAACGTCCCAGAGGAAGGCGAGGAAGAACGCGCCGAAGAACAAGGCGAACCCGCCCATCGCGAAATACACAATCGAATCGAACCGCATCAGCGACGAGGCGGCCGTCGGCACGACGTGACGACCAAGGGGCGGGTACTTCAAACCCGCGACGCCAGAATCAAACGCGCCGAAGAAAGCCGGCCCGTCATCGCATTTCCGGCGGGACCGCGATCTCGGCGGGCGCCGGTTGTGGTGACTTCGCCGGTTCACGGATGAACGCAACGCCGACGCCCGCGATCGCAATCAGTCCGAGCGCAATGACCCCGAAGGCTAGAGGCCCGATCGCCTCCGTGAGAGTGCCGCCCAGGACGGGACCGATGATGAGGCCGGACCCAAAGATGATTGAGTAGATTCCAAATGTCGTGCCAGAGATTGAACGGGTCACGATGTCTCCTAAGTACGCAAGTGCCGCAGGTGGGAATGTGCCCGCGCCCGCCGCCAGGGCAACGATAAGAGGCCAGCGCGATGCGAGCTGCGCGAGGTCCGCACATCCCCCGGGACGCGTCGCGAGGGCCAACAGGACCGCGAGGCCGCCGAAGCATGCGAGCCCAAACCCCATGAATGGGCGGCGAGACGCGAAGCGATCGGACAGGCGACCGCTCACCGCGAGCGAGACGCCGAGCGGGGCGCCGATCGAGAGCACGACTTTCACGAGGTCGCCCATCGAGTTCGCTGGGCATTGACCCGGGGTCCCGATCAGATGGTCCGTGAAGGTCAGGACATATCCGTAGAGGGCGACGACCGGTACGTATACCGGGAGAAGCCGCCGGATATCGGGGTTGCTCAAGACCTTGCGAAGGAGATCGAGCGTCCGGTGCTGCGGTTCCGGGCTGAAGTCCGTTTCCCGGACAAGGGCTTGGACCATCACGACGCTTACCATGACGACGGCCCCTGCAACGGCGAGGACGGTTGCCTCGCGGACCTGGAGCGCGTTCAACGCGAGGAACCCGGCGCCGAAGCCGCCAACGAGCCCACCGAACGTCACGAGGTCGAAGAACGCGAAGAGTTGCGCGCGGTTCGCACTCGTCGCATGGTCATTCACCATTGCGAGGGTCGACGCGACCTTCGCGGCTGCTCCAATGCCGAACATCGTGAAGACGATCGCGGCGACAAATGGATTCGGCGGCGCGACCGCCGGGATGAACAGGAAGACCGCGGCCGCTGTAACCAAGTGGGCGAGCACGAGAATCCGCTTGCGACCCAATCGGTCGCACAATGCCCCGAAGTACCCGACCGAAACGATCTCGGCGAGCGGATACACGGCGAAGAGCAGGCCTTTCCAGAACTGGTCCTTGGTGTCCGGGTACATGACGTGTTGCATGACCGCGACGCCGGCAAATGCCGCGGCCCGCATGACGAACGTCGCGAAGTAGAGGAACGAGAGGTTGCGAACGTCTCCGGGTTCGAGGCCAAAGAACGTGTTCAGCCGTCTCGTAAGGAATCCGGACACCGTGAGGTCCTCGCACCCATGGGACGCGGGGCTAAGTCCCCGGGTCCGGATGCGCACAACGCTCCCGTCGTTAGACCTTTGCGGTATGGTTCTCGGGAGACGCGGGTTCGTCACAAAATCCGGAAGCTCGGTGCCCCCTGCGAGATTCATACAGAAACTCTTAAGTAAACCCGCGTCGCCTCGTCCTTTGAATTAGGAGGCACCTCCCTGTTCTGCAATCAGTGCGGCGGACGTATCGCGGATGGCTCGGTATTCTGCAACTTGTGCGGGGCAAAGCAAGGCGTCGTGGCCCCTTCCCCGGGAGGCCAGCCCGGCATGGGGGCGGCACCTGGTCCGGCCCCGATGGGCCAAGCCTACAATCCGAACGCACCGGTTCAGGCGGTCGCGACCCCTCCCTTACCGCAGAGTTTCAAATGCAGCTCCTGCGGCGCCCCGATGACGCCGTCCGCGGGCCTCGCGCTGGTCGTCTGCGAATACTGCGGCGCCGTGACGACGATGGGCGCCGGCGGCGCGGCTCAGGTCTTCCAGAAGCATTTCATGCTCGTGAACAAACTGAACAACGAGAGCGCCATGGAATCCGGCGGCACTTGGCTCAACAAAGGGATCTTCCGCCGCAAGGTCGCGGAGCGATCCGAGCTCGGCCAGGTCACACTCCGATACGTCCCGTACTGGGTCGTCCCGACCTCCGTCGTGGCGGACTTCCAGGGCACGAAGAACGCGGGCGTTGGCGCGGGCGCGGGAATGATGATGCACGGCGACGGGAAGCAGAAGGCGGCGGGGGCGGCGCTCTTCGCGCTGACTATGGCCGCGGCTGCCGCGGGCGGCCAGAACCGAAATGCACCGGTCAACACCCAACCGCAGATTGTCCGCGTGCGGGATCGAATTCAACTCCAGCGCAACATCCCGGTCGTCGCGGTGCGCGGGTACAACCAATACCAACCGCTGGACGGCTTCACGTTCGAGGATCAGAACAAGATGAACTTCGACAAGCGCCAGACCGGCGGGGTCGACGTCCAGAGTGGTGACGTATCGGAGGCCGAGGCGAAAGCTCAGGCCCAAGCGCTCGCGCACAAGTTCGCCGAGAAGGAGGCCAAGAAGCGCGTCGACAACCTCGAGTCGATCCAAGTGTACCCGACGACGTACGATGGCGAGTTGCTCCACGCACCAGTGTGGTTCATGGAGTACGAGCACAAGGGAAAGAAGATGTTCATCCTCATCGATGGGGCCTCGGGCCAAGTCATGAACGGTGAGCGACCGGCGTTCGCGCTCTGGTAGATTGCCGGGACCCGCGGACTTCCATCCATACCCCTAAATACATACGTGCAGAACATATTGCGTCGAAAACCCGGAGACAAGGACCATGCCCGACATCCGTGACCGAGTCGAACAAGACCGCGGCATCCTGAAGAAGATCCAGCTCGTCATCCCCGGGTACGCGGGGTACCGCCGCCGGGAGGACATCCGCGCCGCAGACAACCTCCTGCGGATCCAGCTCGCGAACCAGCTCAAAGGCGTCCGCGGCGACCTCGAGGACGTCCGGGACGGCATGGCGATGGACGGGAAGGTCCAGGGCCTCAGCGCCGTCGGAAATCTGATCTTCACGATCGAAGGGCTCGAGGCAAAGGTCCGCCACGCGGAAGGCGGCTATTCCGGCCTCAGCGCGACGATCCAGATCAAGGAGACGGAACTCGACAAGTTGTATGAATACGACTACGCGATGCTCGAGTCGCTCGACAAGGCCGCGGCGATCGTCGCGACGATCCGGGACGCCGGCGACCCGAAGGCCCTCGATGCGTCGACGAAGGCGATGCGCGATGCGATTGCCTCCTTCGAGGCGGCGTGGAAGTCGCGGACGAACGCAGTGACGGGCATTGAGGTGAGGTGAGCACGATGATTCCCATCGCATTCTTCTTCGGTGGCGGACGGCGGACGGACCAGACGGCGGCCCGGGGCGAAGGCCTCTCGGGCAGCATGACGATCGCCTGGGACGACCAGTTCAAACGCCAGAACATCATGTGGAAGGTCCCGCGCAACATCCGGATGAACGACAACATCGTCGTCCGGGAGGACGAGATCGCGGTGTTCTACCGCGACGGCAAGGTCCTGGCGTACCTCGACCGCCCCGACCGGTACGCGCTCACGTCGCAGAACGCGCCGATCCTCGGCGGGCTCATCAAGGCATTGACCGGCGTCGTGCAACAGGCGGAGGTCTACTACCTCCAGAAGCGCATCTTCGACGGCAAGTTCGGGACGCAGGAGGCATTCCTGTTCCAGGACCCGGACTTCGACATGGTCCAGCTCCGCGCGTTCGGGGACTTCCGGTACCGCGTGAAAGACCCGGAGACGTTCATCAACCAGTTCGTCGGGACCTTCGGCGCCGCCACGTCGGCGGAGGTCGAGGACCGGATCAAGGACGAACTTGTGAAACAGCTCAATGTGACGCTCGGGAAGATGAAGGCGAACGGCCTGAAGGTCGTCGACTTCGCGGCGAGCCTGAACGACATCGAACAGGGGACGCTCGCGAACTCGAAGCCGCACTTCGTGAACCTCGGGATCGAGATCCTCCAGCTGAGCGGATTGAACATCCCCCTCCCGGAATCGATCAAGGAGGCGCTCGAGAAAATGGCGTCGGCGAAGGTCCTCGGCCGGACGAACGCGGCGGCGTATCAGCAGTTCGCGTTCGCCGACTCGATGAAGGCCGCCGCCGCGAACCCCTCGGGCACTGCCGGGACCGGCGTCGGCCTCGGCGCCGGGATCGGCATGGGGTACGCCATGGGATCCCAGATGCCTGGGATGATCGCGCAGCCACCGCAGCAGCAGATGCGGGCGTGCCCGAAGTGCGGCACGATGAATCCCGTGACGACGAAGTTCTGCGGGAACTGCGGTGCCGACACGACCGTGGCAGCGGGTAGCAAACCCTGCATCAAGTGCGGCAAGCCGGTTCCGCCGGGCCTCAAGTTCTGCGGGGAATGCGGCGCATCCCAGACGCGCACATGCCCGGACGGCCACGAGGTCCCCGGCAACATGAAGTTCTGCCCGGAGTGCGGCAAGCCCGTCCAGGCCTGATCCCATGGAGCAGCCACCACCCGCCATGTCGCCGCCTCCGATGATGGCGCCACCCGCGGCGATGCCGAAGCTCTCGACGACCGTTCTGATAGCGATGGCCGCGATCTGCGTCATCATACTCGTCGCGATCTTCGGCTACATCCTCTTTCTCGCGACGGGCCTTCGGACCGACGAGCGGCTGTGGTGGACCGGCTTTGCGTCGATGATCTTCGCGCTCGCCTTCTTCATCCTCTACGGCGCGACCCATGACCGCAAGGTCGCGCGTCCCCTCGCGGCCGGATTCTTCCTGATCTCCGCGGGGAGCTTCTACGGGTCGATTTTCACGGGCGGCTCGGGCGACCTCGCGAAACTCCTGTACCTTATCCTCTTGTCAATCCTCGTGATCATCGTGCTCGGCGCGATCTTCGTCATGGCGCGAGACGCGGAGCAGGATGCGATCCGCCGCTCGAAGCGCAAGTACATCCCGTGACCGGGCGACTCACACGAACTTGTAGATGTTCGCGGGGAGTCCGCCTTTCTTAAGCTCCTCTTCCATTTCCTCGAGCATCAGGATCCGCTTGTACGTCGCCGGATGGGTCCCGAACAATTCGTTCGCGCGGCGCCAGTGACTCTTCTGCTCCTGCTCGATCGCCTTCTGCAGTTCGTAGGCGTCGATCTGGCCGTCGTGGTCCAGATCGTACTGGTTAATCTTGTCCTGCAACTTGTCGTAGTCGTCCGCTGCGTTGACGGGATCGCCGATCATGAACGCCCGGAGTCCGGACGGCTCCGGATCGGGTCGGGCAAGCGAGAGGCCGTAGGCGATTTTCGTGAGCGCGGACGCGAGCAAATGCGGATCGCGCGTCGCCGCGCCGCTGTATGCGTCCGCATCGTATTCGCGGGTGCGGGACAGATAGAGGACGAGGAGCTGCGTGACGAAGTAGACGGCGTACGAGATGATGGCGGAGAGGATGATGATCAGGAGGGCCTGGCCGGCTCCCTTCCCGCGCACCCGCACGTTGCCGCGGAGCGCCTCGAAGCCCATCCGTGCGAGGACGTAGGCGACGAGGGGAACCGCCGAGACGAGCGTCATGATGATCACGTCGCGATGTCGCAGGTGGCCGATCTCGTGTGCGAGGACCGCGCGGATCTCGTCCTGGTTCAGCTGCTCCAAGAGGCCGGCGGTCACGACGAGTTCCGCGGAGCCGACCGTCCGCCCGAATACGAACGCGTTCGGCAGCGGATCCCCGCTCTCCCAGATTTTCGGGACGGGCACGCCGGCTTGCTGGGCCGTTGCGACGACGGTTTGGTACACCCACGGGTTCGATTCGGCGGTGATCGGCGTTCGACTGCGGATCGCCCATCGCACGAGGGTGGGCGAGATGGCCCATTGCAGGAAGATGAAGAACAGCGCGAGCCCGACGACGATCGCGAACCCTCCCGGGAAGGCGTTCGTCTGCAGGACGAAATCGACGATCCCGAGGATAAGGATCAGGAGGAGCGAGAGGAAGGCGAAGACCAGGAAGACGGTGAGGGCGCTACCGCGGCGCAGCGCATTGAGGGAACCCATCGAAGAGGGCTAATATCCCCGCCCCCATGAGCATTGCGCTGGCATGCCCGAGCTTGTCGAATCCGTGAATTGTCCGAAGTGCGGAGGCCCGTTGACCCTCACGCCGGGCGATGTGATCGTCACGTGTCCGTACTGCGGCACCGCCTCTCGGTTCCAGGGCGATCAGCCGTTCATCTTGCGGCATTCGATGCTCGCCGCGCGGCTCGATCGGGACGGGGCAATCGCCGCGATCCAGGGCTGGATGGATGGTGGCGTGATGAAGCCCGACGATCTGCGAAAGGCGTCGCGGGTCACCTCGCTTGAATGCGTCTACCTGCCATTCTACGTGTTCGAGGTCGATGCGACCACGTCGTATAGCGGCGTCCTGACGCGGACCGGGACGAACGCCCGCCGGACAGGTGACCTGCGTCGCGACTACTTCTGGAAAATCCTCGGCCGCCGCTCCGGCGAATTTCCGACCCGGGAATACAAACTGCCGCTCGCGTTCAAGGTGCCGTTTGACACCGGCGGCATGGTGCGCGACTCGCGCTTCCAGAATGCTGAGGTCGACGAGAACGAGGCGGATCGCCTCGCACGCGAGGAGGTCGACGCGCATCAGCAGGAGTTGCTCAAAGATGTCGTCGACGTCATCGAGGACGCGCGAACCCAGATTGATGTGAAGGATTCCGAGTTCCTCCACGCGCCGATATGGTTCTCCTCGTACGAATATCGCGGCCGCCCGTACACGATCCTCCTCGACGCCGCATCCGGAGAGGTGGTCCGCGGCGACATCCCACCACCGAGCGGCGGGTTCGGCGAATTCGTCAAGGGAGCGGGCCGTGACCTGTTCCACCGGTGAGCCGCTATCCTTCCGTCTGCTCTTGGTCTTCGTAGTCCGCGAGGTACGCGCCGCAGTTCGGGCACATCTCGTCGTCCGGATCGATTTCCCAGCCGCACTCCGGACATCGCGTCATCGTGGCTCTGCGACTTGGTAGGACCGTGCGGGGTATAAAATCGAACCGCTTGGTTAGTAATCCTCGAAGGTCGTCTGCCCTTTCTTCTCCGGCGCCCGCCGCGATGGGGCCGCGGGCTCTTCGTGCGCTTCGTCCCGCAGCGCCTCGATCCGTCGTTCCGGTGCGGCCACGACCAGCGTCTCCCCGCCCGGCTCGCCGACGAAGATTCGTTGCTTGAGCTCCTTGCGCAAGCGGTCGAGTTCTGCGTGCATCTTGCGTTCCTTGCGCCGCGCGCTGTAGAAGTAAGCCTCGTCCCGCGTGGCCTTCGTCACGAGCGTCACGACGCGACCCGCGGCGCTCCGTCCCGTCCGGCCGCGTCGCTGGATCGTTCGAATCTCCGAGGGCACGGGTTCGTAGAACACGACGAGGTCGACTTGCGGGATGTCGAGTCCCTCCTCCCCGATCGAGGTCGCGACGATCACGTTGACCGCGCCTTCTCGGAACTGCTTCAGGATGTCGACCTGCTCTTTCTGAGAGAGGCCGATGTCGTCGCCACGGGAGGCTTGCCCGACGAACCGCGTCGGGCGGACGCCGGGGATTCGAGCGAGGTCTTGCGTCAACCGATCCGCCGTCCCCCGGTAATGGGCGAAGACGATGATCCGCGATTCGGGTTTCTTCATCAACTGCTCGCGGACGATCCACGCGGTCTTCGCAAGCTTCGGATGCTCGATCTCCGTCTCGCGTGAGAGCTGGATCGCCTCCTGCACTTTCGCGTGCTTCAGGAATTGGACGTCCGCCTTGGATTTCGCATCCTTCTCGATGTTCTCGAAGTACGAGCGGAGCGGACCGAGTCCTTGCGTCTCCGCGAGTTCGATCGCGTGATCCGCCTTCATTGCGATCGCCTGCGCCGTCATCGCCCCGTACATCCGGCCATCCTTGATGCCGGAGTCGAGGCGCTTGCGGGCTTCGTCCCCCGTCGCGAGGAGGTCTTTCCGCGACACCCGCGCCTTGCCCGCGAGGAAGCCCAGCTTCTTCAGCCGCTGGACCTGTTCGTCCACCACGGCCTGCATCAGCGTGCGGATTTCTTTCGAGACAGCGGGCGCCTCGACCGGGACCTGCTCGATTGTCAGCTCGTGTTGATACGGCACCACGTCGGGATCGTATTCCGTCCGGATCTCGACGGCCGTGATGCCGAGGTTCCCGCATACCTCAAAGATCTTCTCGGCGGACGACCCCGGAGATGCGGTCATCCCGAGGACGAGGCGACCTGGGATCTCCTTGTATGCGGCCGCGACGTCGACGTACGCGTAATCTCCAACCGCGCGATGCGCCTCATCGAAGACGATCATGCTGACGTCCTCGAGGGAGAACCGTTCCGCCCGGAGATCGTTCCGGATGACCTGCGGCGTCGACACGATGATCTTGTTTTCCCGCCACAGGAGTTCGCGTTCCTCGGGCGAGGTCGCTTCGCCGGTGAAGAGGGCGATGCGATCCACGACGAGCAGGTCCCGCAAGGTCGCTGCGTGCTGTTCGACCAGCGGTTTCGTTGGGGCCAGGAGGAGGACCTTCCCACCTTTGCGGCGCAAGACCTCCGCGATGACGATCGCCGCGATGACGGTCTTCCCCATGCCGGTCGGCAGGACGACGAGCGTCGATCGCTCGAGGGATGCGCGGGCGATGTTGACCTGATACGCGCGCTCCTCCACCGCTCCCCGCCGGAGGAGTTCGTGCGTCACGAACACGCCGGTCGAACGCCGGAGTGTGCGAATAACCTTTGCACCGGATATGCGATCGTCAGCGAGGCCGGGAGAAAACCGGACGTCAGAGCGTTGCCTTGTCGAACATCGCGGGGTCGCCCGCGAGCGGCTTCGTCGCGTCGAGCCCCATCTTCGAAGTGAATCCGTCCCGGGCGCTCGGGTCGATCGACGATCCGCGGACGTCGTGGAGTACCACCAGTCCGTGGTCCGCTTGGAACCGGGTTGCGATCGCCCACTCGACATCGCGGTCGTCGAACACATCGATGTCCTCGTCGACGATGACGACCTGTTTCATCGAGGTGTGCGCGCCGAACGCCGCCATGATTGCGTTCTTCCCGTCGCCCTGGTGCTGCTTGCGGATTGAGACGACTCCGTGGAGCCACGCGCAACCGCCTTCGGTGAGGCGCACCGCCTTCACGTGCGGCACGGCGCGGGAAACCGCTTGGTAGACGACCGGCTCGCGAGGCATCCCCATGAACAGGAAGTGTTCATCGAGCCCGCCGCCGATGATGTGGAAGACCGCGTCGTCGCGGCGGTACACACGATCGACGACGAGGACCGGCTCGTTCCGCACCCGATCGTACGTACGGACCGCGTCCACGAAAGGCCCTTCGTCGTGCGTCTCC
>DATEGJ010000052.1:0-2690 GCA_035280105.1 Thermoplasmata archaeon | reverse complement strand
CAGCGGTGCGATCGCCGCGCATGTGTACGCGACCGTCGGCACGTTCAACGCCACCCTCACCGTGACGGATAACAGCTCGCTCACGGGGTCGACCTACAAACACATCACCGTGCAAGCGCCTCCACCGCCGCAACCGCCGGTCGCCCGGTTTGTCGCCGCGCCGTCGCCGGTCAACCCCGGCGTCGCCGTCCAATTCAACGGCTTCACATCGTCGGATCCTGACGGATCAATCGTCTCGTACACCTGGGACTTCGGCGATTCGAACGCGAGCACAGGGGTCGTCGTGACGCACGCCTACGCCGCCTCGGGTCTGTACGCGGTGCGGCTGACCGTCGTGGACAATCAGAGCCTCTCCGGGAACGTAACCCACACAATCAACGTCAACTTCCCGCCCGAAGCCTCGTTCGAAATCTCGCCCTTGATTCGCTACATCGGGACAATGGTGACATTCGACGGATCCCCTTCATCGGATCGCGACGGCAGCATCGCCTCGTACACCTGGGACTTCGGCGATGGGATCACCGGATCCGGAGTCCAAACCCAGCACGCGTACACGGCGAAGGGGATCGTCGTCGTCCGCCTGACCGTTGTCGACAACCTCGGTCTCTCTGGCGAAACTTCGTCGGCATTCCCCATCCGGGACCGCCCGCCCCAAATCCTATCGTCCGTTCCTGGCCCCGGAGGAGTCACGGTCAATGTCAGTGCGACCCGGTCGTTCACGGTGACGGCGAGCGATCCGGACGGGGACCCCATAGGGTATCTCTGGGTCGTGAACGGCCTGATGCAGAGTTCGTACACGAACTCGTTCAACTTCACGGCTGCGTCGGTCGGCACCTACACGGTGAACGTCACCGTTACGGACAACACGCTTTCCGTGTGGCGAGAGTGGACAGTGACCGTCGTCGCGAGCGAGTCGCCTCCGCATCCCATCGCGGTCGACCTCTTGCCCCTCGCGTTGATCGCGGCCGCCGTCATCGGAGCGGTTGTCCTCGTGGTCTTAGCCCGACGAAGGCGATGGTCGAAGAGGGTGCCTCCGCCGCCTCCACCCCGGTGAGTTGCGCTACCGAGGTCACGCGCTGCGGGGTGCCTCCGACATCGACCCCGGCAGGACGAGATGGCTGTCGCCGAATTCATGCCAAAGATATCCGTGACGGACCGCCTCGCGATACGCGCTCCGAACGCCGTCGATCCCGAGGAACGCACCGAGCAACGCGAGATGGCTGGTGACCGGATCATGGAATCCCGTGAGGAGTCCGTCCGCGACGTGGACGCCGCGGTCCGGGTTCACGAACAGACGGGTGAAGCCCGCGTGAGGCCGAAGGCCCTCCGGGGTCCACGCCGACTCGAGGGCCCGTACGACTGTCGTGCCGACCGCGATCACGCGCCCGCCTGCGGCATGGGCGCGGTTCACCGCATCTGCGGTTTTCTTCGAGACGGAGAATGGCTCGGGATACATCGCTTGCGCCTCGACCGTGTCCGCTTCGACCTCGAGGCTCGAGACGCCCGTGTGCAAGAGGATCGGTGCGATACGAACCCCAATGTCCTCAAGCTGATCCTTGATCCGCGGTGTGATCGGCCGCGCTGCGGATGGCATTTCCGCGCTGCCTGGGACGTGGGAGAAGATCGTCTGGTAGACGTCCATCGGCCACGCATCGGTATATCCGTAGTGGATCGGCCCGCCGTGTTCCCCGAGGATCGATTCGAACGGCCGATCCGCGAGGGCGAACCAGAGACGGGGGATTCCCGGGTACTCGGACAGCAAGTGGATCGTCGAGGAACCGACGCGCAGTTCGTCCCCCGATTGCACCGGCATCGGACCGGGCTTCCCTACACTCCAACGGGGCTCGGCGACCCATAGGTCGGAACGGAAACGAGTGCAGAGATTTAGGAGGATCGGACCGAGACGGCCTTCCACGGGCAGACTCGCCGGGATGGCGGCACTCTCGTTCACGACGAGAAGGTCTCCCTCGCGCAGGAAGCGTGGCAAGGAGTCGAACTGCGCGTGGTGGTGGCCGTCGGGCCCCGTCACCAACAGACGCACGTCGTCGCGACCTCGACCACGTTTCTCCGGAGGCGCGCCGGCGAAGAGACGCTCCGGCCGTTCGAACACGAGCTCCGCCCGCTTCATGTCGGCACCTCCCATAGCGCCGCCTGCGCTTGGTAGCGCCCTCCGCTCACCGCCATCGGCGGTTGCGAGAGCAACCACGCCCAGAATGGGAGCGTCACATCGGGAAGAGGGCGATCGGAGATGTCCTGGCCTTCGTAGGCGTCCTGGTGCATCTTCGTCCGCATGTCACCGGGGTCCACGCTAACGACGCCGACGCTTTTCTCCTTGAGTTCCGCAGCGAGGGTCTTTGAGATCAAGTCCAAAGCCGCCTTGCTCGCGCCGTAGACGCCCCAACCCGGGTAGCCGCCGATCGCGGCATCGCTTGTGATGTTCACGACGAGGCCATGCGAGCGGATCAGGAGCGGGAGGACTTCTTGCACGAGCGCGAGCGGGGCGAGCACGTTGACGTCGAGCACTCGGAGAACCCGGTCCCGTCGAGCATGGACGAGGGGCGGAAGTGGCGTCTCCCCGAGTTCCGAGGCATTGTTCACGAGGACGTCGATCCGTCCGAGATCCTCCGCGGCCCGAGCGAGGCGTTCGCGGTGGGCTCGCTCCGTCACGTCTCCGGGGATCGAAACGATCG
>DATEGJ010000051.1:0-3097 GCA_035280105.1 Thermoplasmata archaeon | reverse complement strand
CGGTCGCGGCGCGAGTCATCGCCCGAGACCGGACGCCGCTATCCGTCGTGAATGGACGAGACCTGCGGGCGTTGCAGGCGGCAATTCTGGGCGAGGCGTTCCACGGGACCTTGGTCATGGATTAGCGGCGGGGACGCGCGTGAAACGTCTGACCTGGTATAACGTCCTCGGCGCGACGGCCTTGGCGGTTGCAGGGATCGCTGGAATCCTAGCCGGAGCGGGGGCGTTCCTGGCCCAAGGGCTCAGCGTCGCCGCGGCGTCCCTTTGTGCCATCGTCTTCCTCGTCCCTGGCCTCTACTTCCTAGCGTTCGCGCGCCGCCTGCGTTCGCGCGAAATCGTTCTCGCGCACGCCGCTGCCTTTGCCGCCACCCGCCCGATTCTGGTGGTGGCCGATCTTGCGGCGGAACTTGATATCTCGAACGCGGTCGCGGAAAAAGTTCTCCGAACCGCAATCCGAGAGGGCCATCTTCAAGGTCGGTTCGATTCGCAGGGCCGATTCATCGCGAGCAAAGAGAGTGAGCCTGGGGGCACGTCATGACGTTCCGAGGATTCGTAGCGGTCGACATCCCGCCAACGCCCGCACTAACGGAGTTCGTCTTGCAAATGCGGAAGGCGAGTGCATCCCTCAAAGTCGTGTCGACGGATCACCTCCATCTAACCCTCAAGTTTCTCGGGGACACAGAGGAGGGACTGGTCCCCGAAATCGCAACGGCCATCCGGGAGTCTGCGGCGGGCACTCGACCATTCGAGGTCCGCGTGCGAGGAACCGGGGCATTTCCCAGCCCAGCCCGGATGAACGTAGTCTGGGTCGGTGTGGACGGCGCGGAACGACTCGCCCGGATCGCGGCCGCGCTCGACGCCTCCTTGGAAACGCTCGGCTTCGCTCGAGACAACCGCCCATGGAAACCCCATGTGACGGTTGCCAGGGTGAAAGGTCGTCGGGACCTCGACCCGGTGCGGAGCATCGTTTCAGGCTACGCGGAAACGGTCTTTGGCACACATCGCGTCGATTCGATCCACCTGAAACGAAGCGTCCTCACGCCCACCGGCGCGCAATACTCCATTGTCGAAAGCGTTCGACTCGGCCCGTTTAGGACTGGAGGGGACGGAGTTCATACCTCTAAGTAGAGGTACGTTCGGGACCGAGCGGGTTGGTGTGCCGTGTTCCCACTTCACGTGTCCTTCTTGTCGGCGAGGAGCTTGAGCCGGTCCCACTCGATGGTATGCTTCAACCGATATTTCTGGAGGACGCGACTGAGCTGTTCCGTCACCCGCGCGACCTCGACGGTCTTGCCGCGGCCGTAGACGTAGAACTCCACGCGGTCGGAGATCGGGAAGACGAGCCGCATGATTCCCTCGCGGTTGTACCCTTCCGGCTTGCGGTTGTTCCGCAGGTCCCGCAGGTTTTCCTCAATCAGCACATCGACGCTCTCCATGTCCTCGGGCAGCTGCTGCGTCTCTTCGAGGAATTTCATGAACATCGGACGGAAGGCGGAGACGAGGTTCTTCCATCGGACCTTCTTGTCGAACTGGATGTGGCCACTCCGAACGCGCATCGCCTTCGTTTGGAAGAACCACGCTCTATTTAACGCTGTCCGGAGACTCGATTGCGTGACCGGGCCGCGTCACCCTTAAACCCGTCGCCCTCCATGCGCGCGGCGTGCGCACGGCCCTCACAATCGCGGGAAGCGACTCCGGTGGAGGCGCAGGGATCCAGGCGGACCTGAAGTCGTTTGCTTCGCTGGGGGTCCACGGCACGTCCGTGATCACGTGTGTGACCGCGCAGAACACGCGGTCGGTCGATTCCATCTTCCCGCTCCCCGTCGTCGAGATTCGCCGACAACTGCGGGCCGTCCTCTCCGACTTCGACGTCCGCGCGGCGAAGACCGGCATGCTGTACTCGGCGGCGATCGTCAAGGCGGTCGCGTCGGAACTGCGGTCGACCTCGTTCCCGCTCGTCGTCGATCCGGTGATGGTCGCGACGGTCGGTGCCCGGCTGGAACGCGACGACTTCCGCGACGCGTTGGTCGAGCGACTCCTCGGCCACGCGACGTTGGTCACGCCCAACCGCCATGAGGCGGAACGCCTCTCGGGCCTTCGCATCGACGACGTCGAGTCGATGGAAACGGCTGCTCGCGCGATCCGGAAACTGGGTCCGGAGGCGGTACTGGTCAAAGGCGGCCACACGAACGGCCCGTTGATCGACGTCCTGTTCGACGGTCGCAGGGTGCATCGCCTTCGAGGTCGCCGCTACGCCAAAACGCTCCACGGCGCTGGGTGTACCCTCGCCGCGTCGACGGCTGCCTACCTCGCTCTCGGCAAGCCGTTGCTCGCTGCGGTCGTTTCCGCGCGCCGCAAGGTCGGTCTGGGCTTCCGCCACTCGTATCGGGCCGGACATGGCGTGGAAATCATCAACTCGCACGTCGCTTCGAAGTGATCCCCCCGCGGGCGATGCGATGGCGTCCGGCGCGGGACCTATCGGGAGGGATTGACCACTTCTGGATGTTGTCAAAGGGGGACGCCTTCCCCACAAACTTCAAGTACTGTCACCAAAATCGCAGCGACCTTGGTCCTCGCATCGGACCGGTGAGGCCCGCCGCCCCGCGTGGCGGACGGGTCCCGACCGCGACGATCGGCTGGACAAACGATTCGTGGAGGCGGGGACGATAGCGGATTACCGGCAGAGCCAGGGGGACGCGGAATCGCGAAGGCGAACCCGCAGGCGCTGAGTCCATGCGAATCGCTCTGTTCACGGACAGCTATCTCCCGACGATTGATGGCGTCGTGACGTCGGTCTTGACGACCCGACGCCAGCTCGAGGCCGACGGACACGAGGTCGTGGTGTTCGCACCGGAGGATCCGAGGCGCCGGGGCGTCCGCGAGACCGGCACAATCTACGTGCGGGCGAAGGAATTCCGCCACTACCCTGGGTATCGCCTCGCGATGTTCCCGGGCCGCGAGGTCGACCTCATCAAGGACATGGGGATCGACCTGGTGCACATCCATGGGGTTGGGTTCGTCGGCATCAAAGGCCTCTGGGCCTCATGGCAAGCGAAGATCCCGCGGCTCTCGACGTTCCATACGATGATCCATGACA
>DATEGJ010000050.1:0-5959 GCA_035280105.1 Thermoplasmata archaeon | reverse complement strand
AACGCGGTACGGCGCGTTCCGAATCCACGCGTTCCAGTGCCCCTTCACCGGAGGAGAGCATGTCGCGCTCGTGCGAGGTCGGGTCGCCGGACGTCAGGACATCCTGGTCCGCCTACACTCCGAATGCATGACCGGAGACGTCTTCGGATCCGAGCGGTGTGATTGCGGCGCCCAGCTCGACGCAGCCTTGACGAAACTCGGGAAGGCTCCCGATGGCATTCTGCTCTACCTCGCGCAAGAAGGCCGAGGAATCGGAATCGCCAACAAGGTCGCCGCGTACCACTTGCAAGACCACGGACTCGACACGGTCGACGCGAACCGCATGCTCGGGTTCCCCGCGGACTTGCGGTCTTACAAGTGCGCGGCCTGCGTCCTTCGGGTCCTCGGGGTGAAGTCGGTCCAGCTCATGACGAACAATCCCGCGAAAATCGAGCAGCTCGAGGCGTATGGAGTCCGCGTGTCGAAACGGATTCCGTTGGAGGTCGGCGCGACGCCGACCAACTTGCAATACCTCAGGACGAAGAAGGATCGGCTTCGACACATCCTTGAGACGCCGCGGGTCACCGAGACGCAATCACAGCGACGACCCGATCCGCGGTGATCGATTCACCTTCCGCGACGCGGACCTCCCGAACCGTCCCCTCGGACGGGGCGGGAATCTCGTTCTGCATTTTCATCGCCTCGAGGACCGCCAACGTTTGCCCCCGCTTCACGTGAGAGCCGACCCTCACCGATAACCGGACCACGCGACCCGGCATCGGCGATCGCACTTCGACCGCCGCAGCATTGCGCGACGCGGACCGTTGCTGTTTCACATCCGGTTCCTCTCCTAACTCCGGGACCGACATCGCGTGCGGCTCGCCGTCGATGAACACCGAGGAGCCCGAAAATCGAATTCGATAGAACTGCGAACCGATGCGAACGATGATGTTCCCCTTCGATTCCTTGGCGTCTGCTCGGTACTCGATTCCGTCCACGCGCAGGGTCACGCCAGCGGCGCGACGAACGGCCTCGATCTCGCGCGCCTCACCATCGACGACGAGCCGGAATCGCATGGTCACCTCCCGCCACTTGCATTCGTCGTCCGGTGGCGGTCCAAGGAGACGGGCGCGCTCTCTCGAACGTGTGGCTAACGCCTGCCGCCAGGCGGTTCGAGTGGACAAGCGCGGCAGCCACGGCGGCGAAGGATTCTTCCCACGGCCCCCGTCCGCGAATTCGTTCCGCGATGCGAAGGTCGGCGACCATGGTGGTCCAGATGGTTGCCTGTCGGAACTGTGTCGCCCGCAGCAGCTCGTGATGGAAAGGGAGGTTGGTGTGCACCCCGCGGACATCGAACGCGTCCACCGCCTGCTCCATCCGAGCAACGGCCGTCGCGCGGTTCCGGCCATGCACGATGAGTTTCGCGATGAGCGAATCGTAGAATGGCGGCACGATCGATCCCTCGGCAACCCCGCTATCGACCCGCACGCCCTGGCCCGAGGGTTCGCGATATCGATGGATGCGGCCCGGGGACGGGAGGAAATTTCGGACCGGATCCTCGGCGTTGACGCGGCACTCGATCGCATGCCCGCGACGTGTGATCTCCGAGGCAGCGAATTCAAGGCCGTCGTCGGCGGCGATCGATAGCTGCTGCCGCACCAGGTCGACGCCCGTCACCATCTCGGTGATCGGATGTTCCACCTGGAGCCGAGCGTTCACCTCATTGAACGTGAATTCGCCCTGGTGCAGGAGGAACTCGACCGTCCCCGCGTTCTTGTATCCCAGCGCTCGCAGGCCGCGAACGGCGACCTCGAGGAGGCGAGATCGGAGTTTCGGGCCGACGGCCGGCGAAGGGGTCTCCTCGACCAGCTTCTGATGGCGTCGCTGAACACTGCACTCGCGCTCCACGAATCCGACTCCAACGCCGTTGTCGGCAAGGAGAACCTGGACCTCGACGTGCCTCGCCCGAAGCAGGTACTTCTCGAGGAACAGGTCCGGATTCCCAAAGTTCGTTCGAGCGACGGACCGGGCGGAATCGAATGCCGCGGCGAGCTCGGATGGCTTGTCCACCCGGGCCATGCCGATGCCGCCACCGCCCGCCGTCGCCTTGAACAGCACCGGATAGCCAAGCGCTGACGCAACACTGCGCGCCTCATCAATGGAGCGGAGCACGCGGTCGACGCCCAACGTGACCGGGACTCCGGCCCGTTCCATGGCTTTCCGCGCCGCCACCTTGTCGCCGGTCACCGCCATGGCGGCCGCGGGTGGGCCGACGAACACGATGCCGGCTTCTTCGCATCGTTCCGCAAACTCAGCGTTCTCCGACAAGAATCCGTACCCGGGATGGATCGCATCTGCTCCGGTTTCCTTCGCGGCGCGCAAGACCGCCTCGATGTTCAAGTAGCTCTCGACCGGGAGGGGCCCGCCGATCTCCACGCTCTCGTCCATCGCCTTCCGGTGGAGGGCGGACCGATCCGCGTGCGAGTAGACGCCGATGCAGACGATTCCCATCGCGCGCGCCGTCCGCGAGACGCGGATCGCGATCTCGCCACGGTTCGCGATGAGCAGACGGCGGAACATGCCGGGCTCCCTCTCAGAGGGGAATGTTGCCGTGCTTCTTGGGCGGCCGAGTCTCCCGCTTCGTTCGTAACACGGTGAAGGCGTCGATCACGCGCGGCCGTGTTTCCTGGGGCTCGATCACGTCATCGAGGTAACCCATCTTCGCGGCGATGTATGGGTTCGCGAAGCGGTCGCGATAGTCTCGGACGAGTTCCCTCTCCCGCTTCTTCGAGTCCTTCGTCTCCTCAATCTCCTTCTTGAAGATGATCGCGACAGCGCCCTCGGGCCCCATCACGGCGAGCTCCGCGGACGGCCACGCGAAGTTGAAGTCCCCGCGGATGTGCTTCGAGCACATGACGTCGTAGGCGCCGCCGTACGCCTTGCGCGTGATCACCGTAACTTTCGGGACGGTCGCCTCGCTGAACGCGAAGAGGAGCTTTGCCCCGTTGCGGATGATTCCCCCGTACTCCTGGGCGGTTCCCGGGAGGAAACCGGGCACGTCGACGAAGGTGAGTAGCGGGACGTTGAAACAGTCGCAGAAGCGGACGAACCGCGCCCCCTTGATCGAGGAATTGATATCCAACGTGCCGGCGAGGACCTTCGGCTGGTTGCCCACGACACCGACGGGGCGGCCCTGGAGGCGAGCGAACCCGACGACCAAGTTTTGCGCCCAGTGCTCGTGCACCTCGAACCAAGAGTCCCGGTCGACAACCCGCCCAATCACATCCCGCATGTCGTACGGCTTGTCGGGTTCCCGAGGCACGACGTCCGCAAGCTCCGCGTCCATCCGATTCACGTCGTCGTCGGTTTGAACGACGGGAGGATCGTCGACATTGTTGGACGGGACGTACGAAAGGAGCTTTCGCACCAGGCGGAGCGCCTCCTTCTCGTCGTGGGCCGCAAAGTGCGCGACCCCGCTCTTCTCCGCATGGGTCATTGCGCCGCCGAGCTCCTCGAAAGAGACGTCCTCTCCGGTCACCGCCTTGATCACCTCGGGACCCGTGATGAACATGTTCGAGGTGCCCTTGGCCATGATGACGAAATCCGTCATGGCAGGGCTGTACACCGCGCCGCCCGCACACGGCCCGAGGATCGCGCTGATCTGCGGCACGACCCCGGACGCGAGGACATTCCGGAAGAAGATCTCCGCGTACCCGCCAAGGCTGATGACGCCTTCCTGAATCCTCGCGCCGCCGCTATCGTTAAGGCCGATGACCGGAGCCCCGACCTTCATCGCCATGTCCATGAGCTTCACGATCTTGTTGGCGTGCATTTCGCCGAGGGATCCGCCGAAGACCGTGAAGTCCTGCGAGAACACGAACACCGTGCGGCCGTCGATCGTCCCGTGGCCGGTGATGACGCCATCCCCGGGGATGCGCTTCTTGTCCATTCCGAACTCCGTCGTCCGGTGCTCGACGAAGGCGTCCGTCTCGACGAAGGACCCGGAGTCGAGAAGGCGCTCGACGCGCTCTCGGGCGCTCATCTTGCCTTTCGCTCGCTGCGCCTCGATCCGCTCTTTGCCGCCGCCCAGCTTCGCCAGGGCCTTCCGTCGGCGCAGCTCATCGACGCGCTCATCGCCCACCATGCCGCGCCGAACGCGGAGGCGTGTCATTAATCCTTCGCGCTCTGTGCGCCTTCAGCCCGCGCCGCTGGACAGCTGAGTCACTTGAGGATCTCGAGACTCCCTTCGACGAATTCGTGTTTCGACCCCGCATCGTCCACGATAATCAACGCGCCGTTACGTGCGATATCATACGCCTTCCCGGTGACCTTGCCTTTCGAGGTCGATGCGGTGACTCGTTTCCCGATCGTCGTGCACTGTCCGCGATAGTCCTTGAGGAGAAAATCGAGTCGCGTGTTGCGGTACCGCGAGTAGAGGTCATCGATCTGACTCAGGAGGTAATCCAAGAATTCCTCGTTCGCGACGAACAGGTTTACCTCCCGCTTCAGGGTGGTCGCCTTACCCTGCACGTCCGGCGGCAACTTCTCGAGGTCGACGTTCGTGTTGACGCCGATCCCGATGACGACATGATAGACGTCGTGGCGGTAGACCCCTTCGGACAGAATTCCCGCGATCTTCCGGTCCTGGTAGACCGCATCGTTCGGGTACTTGAGTCCGGCGAATACGCCGAAATGCCGCAACGCCTTGACGACGGGCATACCGACCAGGAGGCCGAGAACCCACGCATGGGTTTCCGTCGGCCGGATGACGATGGATGCGTAGAGCCCGCCCAGCGGCGAGGCCCATGCACGGCCCTGGCGACCGCGACCGGACACCTGGCGGTCCGCCCAGATGACGAGGCCTTCTTCGATATCACTCTCGAGGAGTTCCTTCGCCGTTTCGTTGGTCGACTCGACGGCGTCGTAGTGCCACACGTTTCGCCCGACGAGCTTTCGGGTCGGCACATGGAACTCGCCCGTCTTCAACGACGAACCGACGCGCGGGCCTCTATTTCAACGTTCCCGGGTCAGGAAGCCGTACGGGTCGGAGAGGGCGCATTCGCCCTGACTAGGTCTTGGCTCGCAAGGAAGCCCCAGAACATAACGGCGATCCCGGCGAACTCGCCGATGTAGAGGGCCCACGTGATGTTAAATCGGGCGAGCGACCCGCCGATGGCGACAATCAGTGCGCCGGCGCCGATCCAAAGGTTGAACGCGAGCCGGGTACGCCAGTAGGAGTACGCTGCGATCCCGACCAACGCGATGCTCCCTGGGATCGTGAAGAGCGGCGAGAAGAGCCGGACGTTTGCATCGGGGATGGCGTTCCCAGCGACCGGGAATGGCGAATCGAGCGCTCCTGTACTTACGGTCGTCCCAATAATGGCGATCGCAAACCCGACGAAGATGACGGCCGTGTATAGGGCGAACCCGATTCCCACCCGTCGACTCACAAGGAGGGCGGAGCCGATCCCGAGGACCGCGACGAGCGGGGCTGCGACAAGGTAGTAAACCTTGTACGTCGGCACCGTCCAGCCGTAGGCCTCGGCGAGAAACTGCATGAACGCGGCAACCCCATAGAGACCGAGCCCGACCGACCAAGCTAATTGATACGTCTTCCGGCGCGCGAGGAACTGGTTGATGACCAAGACCGCGAAGACGACGCTGACAATAGTCGCCCCGAGCGAGACCGCCGCGCCCACAACGCCCATGGCGCGCGCGCACCGCGGGAATTCGGATAAAGCTTCTCGATGGGAGTCAGCCTAATCGTCCTGAGGTGCGCTGCCCGGTCGGATCACCGCGAGGCTTGGACGAGTTCCAACAATACGCCGTGGGCCGAGCGCGGGTGGACGAAGGCAACGAGCCGACCATGCGCGCCGCGTCGCGGTTCCGAATCGACGAGATTGAGTCCCGCCTCCCGAAGGTCTGCCATGGCCGCTCGGATGTCATCCGTCGCGAAGGCGAGGTGGTGCATCCCTTCCCC
>DATEGJ010000049.1:0-3239 GCA_035280105.1 Thermoplasmata archaeon | reverse complement strand
AAGCCCGAGGAGCCTTCCCTGACCCATGGCGGTCCGCCCTCTCCTGTACTCGATGGACATCAGCCACTATTGCGTCGCCGCGGAGCGAATGCTTGCGTTCAAGGGCATCGCGTTCGACAAGCGATACGTTCCGTACCATGACAAGACCGAGCTGATCAAAGCGACGGGGCAAGACTACGTCCCCACGTTGATCTACGATGGCAAGACGGTCATGTGGTACGACATCCCGGAGGTCCTCGAGCGAGCGCAACCGAAACCGACCCTCTACCCCTGGGGCCAGAAAGGCCTGGCGACCGCGATGGAGCATTGGGGCCACCAGGTGATCGAGGAGCGTGTCTGGCGGTACGTCGTCACGAAGATTCCGCCCGTGCTCCATGACGACCAGGAGCGATGGGTCTTCGAGGAGATGCAGACGCGGGCGCGAGGTCCCTGGCACGTGCTAGAGATGCGCCGCGACGAATTCCAGGACGACATGAACAAGCACCTCGCGATGGTCGAGGCGATTCTCGACGGCCGCGATTGGATCCTGGGCGAGCCGAGTCTCGCCGACTTCGGGATCTACGGCTCGATCTCGCCGCTCTTCACGATCGGAGAGAAGGTCCCCGAGGAGTTCCCGCGACTCGCGAATTGGGCGTCGCGGATCGACAAGCTCGGCGAGTAGTCGGCGGTCGCGATCAGTCCTCGAGATCGCGGATGGCATCGACGAGCTCCGCGACGGCGATCTCCCGCTGCGTCCCGGTCTTCATGTTGCGCAAGCTCGCCTTCCCGGCCTTGAGCTCGCGTTCCCCGAGGAGGACCGCGAACCGCGCGCCGATCGCATTCGCGTAGTCGAGGTTCTTTGACGGGGTTCGACCGAGCAGGTCGATGTCCGCCCCCAGGCCCGCGGCTCGGAGCGTCGTGAGGATTTCGACGGCGCGTTTCTGAGACCCTTCCCCGATCGGGACGATGAATGCGTCGAGGGGACGCGCCATGGGGATCGTCTTCTCGGCGTCCGCCGCCATCACGAGGCGGTCGAGTCCGAGGGCGAACCCGGTCTGGGCGACCCGTTCCCCCCCGAAGACCTCGGCCAAGCTGTAGGCCCCGCCACCACCGACCTGTTTCTCGGCCCCGAGGTTCGGCGAGTCGATCTCGAAGACCATGCCCGTGTAATAGTCGAGTCCTCGGACCACACCGAGGTCAAACGCGTAATCCGATTTCGATATGCCGTATGCCTCGAGGAGTCGGGCGAGGCTCCGAAGGTAGTCCAGGCCTTCCTTCGCCGTCGCTCCGAGGATCTTCGCGGCCTGGTCGAGGACCGATTCCCCTCCCGCGAGTTCGATGACCTGTCGAAGCGGCTTCGAGAGCTCCGTCCGGCCGAGTCTCTTGAGTTCGTCATCGAGCATCGCGAAGTTCCGCTTATCCAAAGAATGTAAGACGACCGCCTGGTCCGCGGGCGCGAAGGGAAGATAGCCGCGCAAGATGCCGATGTTCCCGATCCTTGCCTTCACCTGCTTCAACCCGATCGCCCGCATCGTCCGGATCGCGAGGGCGAGCGCTTCGGCGTCGGACGGTAGCGGCGCCCCGCCGATGATTTCCGCGTCGCATTGGAAGAATTCGCGGTAGCGGCCTTTCTGGGGTTCCTCGTATCGGAACGCGTTGCCGGTGCAGTACACCTTGAGGGGCTTCGGCCGGCTCCGCAGGTCGGCGACGTAGAATCGAAGGATCGATGCGGTGAATTCCGGACGCAACGCGAGGTCGCGGCCTCCCTGGTCCTTGAACGCGTACAGCTCACGGACGATGCCGGGTCCCGACTTCGCCGTGAACAAGTCGAGGCTCTCGAACGTCGGCGCGGAGACCTCGCGAAACCCGAACGATTCGGCAAGCTGGACGAACCGCGATTCGACGAAGCGGCGCTTCGCCATGTCCTCGGGACCCCAGTCGTTGGTCCCACGGGGACGCTCGATCATCGGAGACGCGCGGCGTAGAAGTTGACCTGTCATAAACGTTTCTGGAGCACCCTCTGGAATCCGAGGGATCTCCGAGTCGATTCGTGTCTCCGAAACGCATATGTCGGTTCGCGGCCTCGGTCCCGCAATGGCGTCAAGCCGCCGCGATTACGCGCTCGTGTTGCTTGCGAGCGTGCTGTGGGGCACGTCGTTCCCGGGGAGCAAGCTCACCGTCAGCACGGTCGACCCGCTCTTCCTTACGTTCGCGAGGATGGGCCTGGGTGCCCTCGTCGGCCTTGCGGTCCTCGTCGCCTTGCGCCGTCTTGATCTTCGAATCTTCCGCCATCCGATCGTGTGGGTTCTCGGCGCGACCAACGCCCTCGCGTTCGACTTGCAGAACGAAGGGATCGCCCTGACGACGTCGTCGAAGACGGCGCTCTTGGTCAACGTGAACGTCGTGTTCATCGCAATCTTCATGGTGCTCTTCTTCCGCGAAGCGGTCACCCGTTCCAAGGTCCTTGGGATCTTCATCGGCGTTCTCGGGGTCGTCTTGCTAGCGACGAAGCTCGATCCATCGTCGCTCACCGGCGGCCAGTTCGCGGGCGACCTGATGGTGTTCGTCGCGGGCTTCGTCTGGGCGTTCTACGTCGTCGGGACGAAGACGATGGTGGACCGTGGCGTCGACTACATCGCCCTCGCCGCCGCCGTGCTGGCGCTGACTTCCCTCATCGCCGCCATCCCCCTATTTGTGGTCGGATGGCCCCTACCGAGGAGTGAGGCCGGCTGGGTGGGGATCGCCTACCTCGGCCTCGTTCCGACCTTCGCACCGCTCATGCTCTACGTCTCGAGCATGCGCACCATCTCGCCCACCGTCTCGGCGCTGCTCATCCTGCTCGAGGTCGTCGTTGCGTCGATCCTCTCGTTCCTCATCTTCCGGGACCCGTTCGATGGATACACCCTCGCGGGCGGGGGGCTGATCCTACTCGGCGCCTACGTCGTCACCCGCGGCGAGAAGCCGATCCCGGAACCGGCCGCCGGCGGGCTGGCGCCGATGCCGCAGGACACCGCCATGCCCGGACCCGACGGTCTCACCCGCCGATAGCCCTGGGTGATGGTTTTGAAAATGATTTTTGGGCCGATACGTTCAAGTTTGCACATCGGTGGTGCAAGGGATGGCGGCGAAAGCTGCCAGGAAGGACTGAACATGAAGACCATCATCCGCAAGGATGAGGGTGCCGTGTCTCCCGTCATTGCGACCATCCTCATGGTCGCGATCACGGTGGTGCTGGCCGCGGTACTATACGTGATGGTATC
>DATEGJ010000048.1:0-3234 GCA_035280105.1 Thermoplasmata archaeon | reverse complement strand
GGGCTGCGAATGCGATTCAAGGGGTAAGACGTATTTTGAGTTTTCTCAGGACGCCGCCGCGCGGAGACGGCGGAGGACCCACTCCTTCGAGAGGACGGCGAGGAACGGCGCGGCGCGAGGGCCTCGCTCGCGACCGAGCAGGACCATGTATAGATCGCGGAAGAAACGTTCTGTGTCCACGGGCAACTTCCCGGATCGCGTCAACGAGACCATCGCTTCCTTGATCGCGCTCTCCGACCACGGACTCGCCGCCACGACCTCGGCGAAGGAACGCAGCGCGGCTTTATCCTCTGGCATCAGTTGCGAGACGATCTCCGGAGGCAATTTCTCCAGGAGGTCGACGCGCATCGATTCGTTGTATTTTCGGACCCAAATCTCTCCTTGCCTGAGACGTCGCGCGACGCGATCGCGTTCGAACGCCGTCAGCTCGCCGGTCAGCATCCCTGTGTCTCGGAGCCGCCGAAGACACCACTCGAGGCGTCCGTCCTTCGGCGCAATCTGGGCGAGGAACGCAGCATGGTCGTACGCGAGGGCGAACGGTTTCGTCGGCGGAGGCGGCCCGATCTGGGCCAGTTCGTATGACCGGGCCTGGTGCGGTTCATCTCCCGTCAATCGTTTCGGATCTTCGTAGAAGAGCGCTTCGGCCGCATCGTATGTGCGGTGGTACGAATCGACCCGGGAGAGATCGAGGACGACCCTCCGGGAGATCGGGTTGAATGTGTACAGGTAGCGGAGGACCTCCGGATCCCCGATCTCGAGCCAGCTAACCGGCGTGAAGCCGAGGAAGTCCGACGAGCCCATGTCGCCGAGGTCCTTCCCGCGGTCCGCGATCCCCACCCACTCGTACGGGATGCCCATCGGAGGCCGGAAGCGCATGATCACTTCCGCGATCTCTTTGCACGAGTCGCGGGAACCGCCCGGCGTCGCGTGATCCTTCCCGAACGGCTCGATGTCGACTCGGTAGACCTTCCATAGGGCGGGCCACTCCAGCCGCCAATTGAGCTTTCCTTTCTCAATCGACGACATCCCCTCGTGGCCGCAGTGCTCGCAGTGATACGTCGCCTTAGAACCCTGAATTGCGGTCGTCCTCGCTCCGATGCGGCCGCAGTTCTCGCAGAACGCTTCGAACGGCAGCCACCCGGGCGGATACGGGTGCCGAGTGCGGTACTTGTTGACGAGCGCTCGGACTTCTTCGGATCGCGACACGAGGTCCCGCACGATCGCCTGCATCTCCGGGTTCCGATACGTCTCCGTCGTGGTGACGATACGGACGTTCGGCGCGAACCGCTCGAGGACACCGCCGAAGTCCTGCCAGTAGTGGTCGACCCAGTTTCCGTGGCATCTGAACGGATCCGGGACGTCGATGAGACGGCGGCCGATGTACTTCCGCCCGTCTTCCTTCGTGAACTGCGCCACCTGGCCTTCCTTGCCTTTCCATTCGTCCTGCGTGTACAAGACGAGGCTCTGGACGACCCGTCGTCCGTCGTCTCGGAAACTGCGGGCGAGCAGGTGGGAGAGGGTGATCTCTCCCCGCAGACGGCCGACGTGCTGTAGGCCACTGACGCTCAGTCCGGCGTTAATGACGAGATCCTGCTTCGCGCCGACGAAGGCTTTCGCCTCGCCGAACAAGTCATCGTACCAGTGGCTCAGCGCGGCTCACCTCGGCGCGCAACGCCGCAGCGGGCTAAAGCTTTCTCGCCGCGCATCAGATCGAACGCGCGCGGATCAGCGCTCGGAGCGGGACACCGGCGAGTTCGTCGTGGGCGGTCTTGTTCACGAGGACGACCGCCAGGACGACGGTCCCGCCTTGGTCGTGGACGTCGGAGATCGTCGCTTTCACCGTGTCGCCCGTGGAGACGACGTCGTCGACGGTGACGATCTTCTTCCCTTGCGGCGACGCATAATTCGAGGAGAACGCGCCCCCTTTGCCGTGCCGTTCCTGGCTCGGGCGGTAGATGATGAGCTCCTTCCCGAGCTCCTCGCTGATCAGCGCCGCCAGAGGGATCCCGTTGATCGCGACGCCCAGGACTGCATCGGCATCGATCTGCCGCTTCTCCATTTCCTCGAGGGCAATGTCCGCCATCGCCGCGGCGACGAAGCCGATGCGATTCCCGTAGACGCCCAGGGACCGCCATCCGATCTTCACGTCCTTCGGCGGCTCGCCGCCTTTGATACCGCGGGTCAGCAGCCAGGTGACCGTCTCCGGCGACAGGTGCAACTCGTCCGCGATCTCCCGTTCCGAAAGGCCTTTCTCCTTGTACTCGAGGGCCTTCTTCGCGATCGCATTCACGTCCTTCATCCGTTCTCGCTCTCCGGCGATTGCGATGCGCACGCCGGATATCAAGGTTTCCGAGCGCCGAATGTCGGGAACCCGATGGACGAGTCGCCGCCCGCGAGCGCCGCATCGTTCAGGCCGGGATTCGCCGGCCGCTTTTGTCGCGACGCCATCGCCCGAACTCCTCGGACGCCTCGAGATCTTCGCCGGAGAAGATGGTGCCGTCGAGGCACACGAGTTTCGAGTCGAGCGCGCAGGCGTCGCAGATTCCGATCCCGCACTTCATGTACCGTTCGAGGCTCGCTTGGACGGGGATGCCGCGCTTCCGAGCGAGGTCGACGACGGCTTTCATCATCCGCTCCGGACCGCACGTCAGGATGAGATCGAACTTGTGGCGATCCAGGAGCATCTCGGAGAGGGCCGGTACGAACCCATGGTAGCCGCGAGATCCGTCGTCCGTCGCGATGTGGACTTCCCCGCACGCATTCGCGCGCTCGACGAACAACAGCTCCGCGGCCGTCTTCGCTCCGACAGCGGTTGTCATCGTCGCCCCCTGCTGGGCGAACGCCTCGATCGCGGCGATCATCGAGGCCATTCCGCTCCCGCCGCCCACCGCCAAGACGCGTTCTCCGACGAGACGGAACGAGTTCCCGTACGGACCGCGCACGCCGATCCGCTCGCCCGCACTGAAGGCAGCGAGCGCGTGGGTCGCGTCCCCGTAATCGCGGACCGTGATCCCTTTGACGGCGCCAAGGTAGGACAGGGCCATCGGAAGCTCGTCGTACCGCGGGATCCAGACCATGAGGAACTGCCCGGCCTGCCCGCCGACCTCGGCGCGGAAGCGGTACGTCGTCGTGGTCGGCGTCTCCCGAACGACCTCGAGGAGCGGGACGATCTGCATCCTAGGCATGCGCCACCCCGATCGCCTCCGAGACCGAGTGGAATCCGCCGTCTTCCAG
>DATEGJ010000047.1:0-6535 GCA_035280105.1 Thermoplasmata archaeon | reverse complement strand
TGATTTATATCGTCATGATCCTCGCCTTCACCGGCGCCATCCTGGTCCTCGTGCGATTTCGGCGTCAGAACATTGCGAAGTACGTTGTCATGGGGTCAATCTTCGTGACCCTTGCCTTTGTCTTGCTTCTTCCCTTGGCCTATGGTCTCGACTTCGTCACCGGCAGCCGGCTTAGTAACGACGCGCTCGGGTACGCGGCGACGGTCCTTTCGTTTGCGATTGCGGCAGCGCTCGTGTACCTGCTCGTGAAGTTCCCGGAGTGGTATGTCGTCGACGCGGTCGGAATCACGACTGCGGCGGGTGTCACCGCGATCCTGGGCATCTCGTTCGGACTGCTTCCCGCCATCCTGCTTCTCGTCGCCCTCGCCATCTACGATGCGTGGGCCGTCTATCGCACCAAACACATGATCACGCTCGCCGATGAGCTGACGAGCCAGAGGCTGCCAATCCTGCTCGTCATCCCGAAGAAATCGGGATACTCGTTCCGCGAACAGAAGAGCCTCAAGGCGCAGGTTGCCTCGGGCGAGGAGCGCGAGGCGATGTTCGTGGGACTCGGGGACCTCATCATCCCCGGGATCTTGGCGGTCTCTTCGTTCACCTACGCGACGCAACCCGGGAACGCAATCCTCGGTCTCGCGCCGAACGCGCTGCTGGCCCTCGGATGCGTCCTCGGCTGCCTGGTCGGATTCATGGTCTTGATGCGGTACGTCTTGAAAGGGAATCCGCAGGCTGGCCTCCCGCTGCTCAACGGCGGAACGATCCTCGGGTTCGTCGTCGCGAGCCTGCTTGCGTACGGAACGGTTCGGATCTTCTAGGAACGCCGCAACCGTCAAATAGGGACGGGTCTTTGCGACGAATCTCCGGGTACGACGATGGCGCTCTGGCAGGGACGTGCGAAACGGAAGCCGACCGGCGGACGCTATCGCCCGCTGAGGAAGAAACGGAAGCGCGAGATCGGGCGCGAGCAGCAGTACGCATTCATCGGCCCGACGCGGCTCAAGCTCTACCGTACGAAAGGGGCGAACCGCAAGGTCCGCGTGCTGAAGGCCGAGTTCGCGAACGTCTTGGATCGTCGAACGGCCGTCACGAAGAAGGCCAAGATCGTCACCGTGAAGGCGAATCCGTCGAATCCGAACTTCGTCACCCGCAACATCATCACGAGGGGCGCGACGATCCAGACGGAGATCGGCCTCGCTCGTGTGACGTCGCGACCCGGTCAAGACGGCGTCATCAACGCGGTCCTAGTCGAGACGCAGCCGAGCTGAACCGAACCTATTCCGCCGACGTCGTAATCCCGACGTCCTTGATGAGCGCGTAGGGAACGAAATTCGGGACGCTCACTTCGCCCCACCACATCATCTGTTCCGTCGTATCCGTCAGCCCGACGATGTTCTTCATCATCCGGATGATATTGTCCGTCACCCGAATGTCCTTCCATGCCTCGGCGACTTCGCCGTTCCGAATGTGGAAGATACCATCCCGTGGGATCGTCGAAAGGTCGCCGGTGACGTACGACTGGTACCGGGTGTACCACGTGTTCGTGAGCCAGAGCCCGTCCTTGACCTCCGAGAAGATCTCGTCGCGCGACCAATCGCCCGGCTTCACGAAAATCGCGTGAGGGTCCGGGGAGATGAGGCCGGCGTTCCCTGTGGTCTTCGTCTTGAATTTTTTCGCGGTCGACGTGTTGTGAAGGTACGTCTTCAGAATCCCTTTGTTGACGAGCACGTTCTTCCGGGTGGGGACGCCTTCCGCATCGTATCGCTTCCGTGCAATCGAGTCGGCGGAGCCGTCGTCGTACAACGTGAGCTCGGTTGACGCCACCCGCTTGCCAATCTTCTTGCCGAACGGAGAGAGGCCCGCCATCACGACCCATGCGCCGAGGCGGCCGCCAACCTGGTCGGTGAGAGAACCGAAGATCAGTGGGTCGAAGACGACCATGTACTTGCCCGCCTTCCCGCGCTTCGGCGTTTTCGCCAGGGTTGCGATCCGACCGGCTTTGTGTCCGGCCCGAGCAGGATCGAACTGGGATAGCTTCGTCGCGGCGGCGATTCCGTGGCCGCTCGATTCGAGGGAGACGAGCGCACGGATCGAAAGGTAGAGACTCGCGCGGTGATCACGGCCTTCGGCCCCGTTCGACGTCGAAAGGAAGTGCTCATCCTCGTACTTCCAGAACGAACCGGCGCATTCTTTCGCGCCTTCGTCCACCGCACCTCCGACCGCAGCCTCGACGTACCTACCGCCTTCCTCGAGGGATAGGACCTTTGGATCGGGGCGGGTCTTGGCGTATCGGAACGGGCCTTTCCCGATCCCGGCATAGTCTGGATTCTCCTGGGAGCCTTTTGCGATTTTCACGAGGCGCTCGACGGCTTCATCGGCCCTCGACAGATCCTTGATGTCGCTCGCGAGGACCCGCTTTTGGTATACGAAGAAGACGGAGGCGGTGTTCTCGCGCCATCGGTTGCTGATGACGGCCTCATTGCGGGCGAATCGAATCTGATACGACCGGTTCGTGACGACGTCGGCGATCGCGTCCTGACATCCGAGGGAGATCGCTTTCTCGACAATGCGGTCGACGGTGTCCTCCATTGCCATCACCTCAGGTGCACATTCCGCAGGCGCATGGTCGGGCCGCCCAGGCTCGCGTCGAGCGCTTGGCCGGGGTCCGACTTGCCGCAGAATCCCGCCTCGAACTCCAGGTCCTTTCCAACTGCGTCGACCGCACCCCAGAACGCCGGGGTCGTCAGCTCGACGACCGTGCCGCGCACCGGATGCTTGATCTCTCCATTCTCGACGAGGTACGCCTCGCGGCCCGCGTACTTCGCGTTGTACCGTTTGTCGTCGATGTTCCACTCCATGAAGCTCTTCATGTAGACGCCGTGCTTGACGCCTTCAAGGATCTCCTCGACTGAATGGTCCTGCGGCTCGACGAACGTGTTCGCCATTCGGACGATCGCTTCGACGTTGTAGTTCACGGCGCGGGATGCCCCGTTGCTTCGGGTCCCCATCGCCGCCGCGGTCTCCCGGTTGTGGAGGAACTCACTGACCCGGCCTTCCTTGTACAGGTACCGACGGCGCGCTTTGACGCCTTCGTCGTCCGTCGCGTAGTAGGCAATCGCATGTTCGACGGTCGGATCGTCCACGACGTTCACGAGGTCGGAGCCGACCCGCATGCCGAGCCCGTCCGGCGGGATAAACGACTTCCCCGCTTGGCTCGCTTCACGACCGAGGACCCGGTCCGCCTCGGTCGGATGGCCGCACGACTCGTGCGACGCGATGCCCGACACCTGAGGACCGGCGACCAGGTCCATCTTCCCTTCCGGCGATTTCTTTCCTTCGGTGAGGGACTTGTGCATCGAGCGCGCCTCGTCCACGACTCGGTTCTTCAGATCCCACGCGCGGATTCCTTCCCACCCACCGGACCAGCCGTAGTTGCGGTACGTCTGCTCGACGTCCGAGCCCTCGACGACGGTGAGGAAGTAGAAGAACCGGAGGCGGGGGCTGTACGACTCGATGCGCGATCCCTCCGAGTTCGCGAAGTGCTTCGTGATGATGTTGTCGGAGAGCTGGAAGTATCGGGCCGGGACTTTGAAGCCGAGGCCCATGACGTCCTTGTCGACCGCACGGATTTCCTCGATCTTCTCGTCGACAGGGACGTCGGCCAGCTTCTTGGATTCCGGGACCGACCAGCGCATCTGAATCGCGTCTTCGTTCGCGAACGAGATCTTCGTGCGCCGGCGGGAGCCCTTCGCGCCCTTCAGCGCACTGTCCACGATCGATCGGACGTCCGACTTCGTGAGGAGGTTCGTGGCAGCGAATCCGAGCGCACCGTCCGCGAGGACGCGGACGCCGATGCCGCGGTCCTGGCCCACGTACAGGGCGTCGAGCACCCCGTTCTTGAGGATGAAATTCTCCTGGTCCTGGCTTTCGTAGCGGGCCTCCGAATACGCGGCCCCTTTCTTGCCCGCATAATCCACCGCAAAATCGACGAGTTCGGTCCCTTCGTCCATGCCGGTGCGCTCCCCCGGGATGGCGCCTGACAAAGCGGACTCGGGAATGAACATATCGGCATCGCGAGAACCCGCGACCAAATCCTTATCACGGTACCGCGAATGAAGGCGCCAAATGCCGAAAGGAGACCGTCCGATCGTCCTGTATCCGGCGTACTTCGACTTGGGACGGTCCCGGGATCAGGGCCGCCGAGTCGCAAAGAAGTGGGCGGTCGAGACCCCGACGGTCGAAGAGGTCGCGGCAGCGGCGAAAGCGCTCGGCCTCCAGCCGCAAGTCGAGGACGACAAGGCGTTTCCTTCGACGCCATGGCGGAAGGAAGGACGCGTGCTCGTCCGGGCGGACTACTTCAAGACCTCCATCCTACAGAAGGTCGCGCAGAAGATCAAAGGCGGCCGGTAAACCTAGCGGTGGTCTTGCGCGGTTCGGACGTCGTCCACGAGCCGCTTTCCCGATGATACCAAGTCAATCGAGTGGATCACGGCGCCGAGTTCTCGCAACGCCTCTTCGACGCTCGGGTAATTGATGGCGGGCCCTTCGATCGTGACCTTGACGCTCTCCGTCTCCTGGTCTACTTCGTGAAGGAGCAGGTTCACGCCGTCCACGCCTTTGAGTCCGCTCAGGCGGAGCGACATGTCGATCAGGGAGGGCTTGTGCGGCTTCAATACGTCCAACACAATCCGCCGGACATCGCTCACGTCACAACGACCTCAAGGGTCGGTGTCGATGGGGACGTTCGATAATAAACGTTGCGAACCATTCGCATGCCTCACGCGGTCGTGACTTCCGCACCGCTGGGACCGACGATCATCGTGTGCTCCGTCTGCGACACAATTCCTCCCTCGATGTCGATGAGTGCAGGATACGTCATGACGGCGCCGCTACGCAGCAACTGATTCAAGAGCGAGGGAGCCCGGTTATCAAGCTGATACGCCCAGCGTTCTGCGAACGGGAGGGTCTTGAATTCGTTCGCCAGGAGTTGAAGGAACGCGTTCTGTTCTGCGGCGCGGAGCGGTTTCGTCCGCACGACCCGATAGATGTTGCCGGTCTTGCGGCCATCGACCTGTCCGGCACCCGCCGAGGCAAATGGCTCGATCGCGACGACCTCCCCCGCCTCGAGCACGTCGTGACCGTGCGGGATGTTCGGGACGCTCTTTCCGGCGTGGAGGAGATACCGTTCGACGGTGTGACCCGTGAGGTTCCGCACTGGCCGGAATCCGTGGGATTCGATCGCTCGCTGGATCCCTTCGCCGATCGCGCGCGTCGACACCCCGGCCCGGACCGCTTCAATCGACGTCTGCAAGGCGAGTTCCGATGCACGGATAAGGGCTGTCCAATTTCGACTCGAAACCTCGACGGTTACCGCCGTGTCCGCGATCCAGCCGTTGGAATGAGCTCCCAGATCGAGTTTGACCACGTTCCCGCGCCGGAACCGGAGCGGGTCATCGTGGGTCGGAGAATAGTGCGCCGCGATGTGGTCGATCGAGATGCATGTAGGGAATGCGGGCCCGAGTCCTCGCTTTCGCATGAGCGACTCCACCTCTTCGGCGACGTCCCGAAGCAACGCGCCATCCTGCGTCAGTTCGACGGCTCGCTCCCGTGCGTCTCGAGAGACTCGGCCGGCCAAAATCAGGGCTTCCCGGGCCGACGCGTCCGTCAACTCACGCTCCCCGCGCGAGGACGCCCTGCCGCAGGATCTGAGGACGCGCCCCCGAAAGATCGACGATCGTCGACTCGCCGCCGAGGGGCGTCGGGCCCCCGTCCACGTACACGTCGACGCCGTCTCCCAGTTGGTCGCGGGCCTCCGGACACGTCACCGGCGCCGGCTGTCCGTGGCGGTTCGCGCTCGTCGCGGTGATCGGGCCGCACGCCTTCACAAGGAGGCGAGAGATCGGGTGAGCCGGAACACGCATCGCGATTCGGCCCTCCTTCGAAACGACCGGACGGGGGGCAGCCTCCGTCGCTCGGAGCACGATCGTGAACGGACCCGGGAGGTTCTTCGCGCAGAACGCCTCGGCGATTGGCGATGTGGCGCCGAATCGGAAGACGTCGGCGACCTCGGCGACCGCAATCGAGAGCGGCTGGTCGAACGGACGCGCCTTCGCCCGATAGAGCCGCTCGACGGCACTGGGTTGGAAGGGGTCCGCGGCAAGGCCGTACACGGTGTCCGTTGGATAGACGACGAGTCCTCCTGCGCCGAGGACCTCCCGCACGCGGCCGAGCGCCGCGGCATCGAGGACATACTTCGTCCCGAGCGATTGCGCGTGGAACGTTACCGCCACGAACGAGGCAAGGGCGGGCCCAATATAGGATTTCGCGTCACAGGTACAGCAGGTAGGCGAGCGGCTCATGGCCGTCCCGCGACGGCGCGTATGGGTCGAGGCCCAACCCGACGGCATGCGCCAATTTCGGGATGATCGCGCGGGTGAACGGCGCGGCATCGGTTGAGGTCACGAGATCGTCCAGCGGAACGAATGCGGCCTCGCTCACCTCGACCCTGTCCGGCCTCGGCTCTCCGGATTCGTACGCC
>DATEGJ010000046.1:0-10822 GCA_035280105.1 Thermoplasmata archaeon | reverse complement strand
GTCGTGCGCACCTCCGCGAACGAAAAGGTGACTTACCTGCTCACCGAACGGGGAGAGGACGCGGTCTTCATCCTCCTCGCGTTCCTTCGGTATGGCATCCGCCACCATGCGGCCGCCGCGGACACCGAGTCGAACGCGTCTGGCTCCCGCGAAAGCAATCCGCCAAACCGGCGGGCTCAGGCCTGAGGCCGGAACTTGTACCCGTAGTGGATGACGCCCGCCTCCCCTTCCTGGCCAAGCTTCCGGAAGGCCGCCTGGACTTTCATCCCGATCTTCACGTCCTCGGGCTTTACGTCAATGATTTGCGACGTGAGACGAACTCCTTCGTCCATCTGGATGATCGCCATGACGTACGGTTTCTGCAACTCGAACTGCGCGGGCGCATCGTGAATCACGGTATACGTCACGACGCTGCCTTTGCCCCCAAGCTTGACCCGTTCCATTTTTCCGATCGACTTGCGTCCGCAGGTCGGACAGACCGCTCGTGGCGGGAAGTCGACCTTCCCGCAGTTCCCGCACTTCGTCCCGATCAGATTGTAGCGGCTCTGGATCTCTCGCCAGAATCGGGGGACCGCCATCTCAATCCCCCCGCTCGAAGATGTGTACGACCGCTGTGGCGCCCGTCCCGCCGAGGGTGTGCGTGAGACCGCGACGCGCCCCGACGACCTGGCGTTTTCCGCCCTCGCCTCGAAGTTGCCGCACGATCTCGACCGCCTGCGCGACCCCCGTCGCGCCGACGGGCTGGCCGCGTGCCTTCAGTCCGCCAGACGTGTTGACGGAAATCTTCCCGTTGAGCGCGGTGAGCCCTTCGGCCGTCGCCGGTCCGCCTTTTCCTTTCTCGATGAACCGCAGGTCCTCGATCGCGAGGATCTCGGAGATCGTGAAATTGTCGTGGACCTCGGCGACCTGCACGTCCTTCGGTTGCATCTTGGCCTCGTGGAACGCGCGCTTGCCTGCGACGACCGTCGCGTCTATCGTCGTCAGGTCCCTTCGATCGTGAAGAGCGAGGAAGTCGCTCGCTTGGCCGGACCCGGCGATGCGAATCGGCGTGTCGGTGAATTTGCGGGCCCGTTGCATCTCGCACAGGACGACCGCCGCCGCGCCGTCGGAGAGGGGGGCGCAGTCGAAGAGCCCGAGCGGCTCGGCGACCGACGGACTCTGGAGGACCGTCTCGAGCGAAATCTCTTTCTGGAATTGGGCGACGGGATTTAGCGAACCGTTCTTGTGGTTCTTGACCGCGACCGCCGCCAGCTGTTCTCGCGTCGTGCCGTACTCGTACATATGTCGCCGGGCCATCATCGCGTATAGTCCGGCGAACGTTGCGCCGAAGACCGTCTCCCACTCCTGGTCCGCCGTAGAAGACAAAATCTCTGCAGCCTGCACGTCCCCGACGTCCGTCATCTTTTCCGCGCCACCGACGACGACGATGTCGTGCATGCCCGAGGCGATTGCGAGGCGAGCCTGCAGGAGGGCGATCGCGCCGCATGCGCCGCCGCCTTCGACTCGCACGGTCGGGAGGTGCATGTCTGCGAGTCCGGAGTAATCCGCGACCAGCGCGGACACGTGCTCCTGATCGATGAACTTCCCCGCGGACATATTCCCGATGTAGACCGCATCAATGTCCTCGGACCGAATCTTTGCGTCTTGGATCGCCTTCAGACCCGCCTCGATTCCGAGGTCGCGGAACGAGCGGTCCCAGAGTTCGCCGAACTCTGTCTCGCCGACGCCGATCACCGCCACGTCGCGCACGGTCAGGCCTCCCGCATCAGGATCTTCCCACGGTACTTCGCGTACGTCGAGTAGTCGACGAACACGTGGTCGTCGATCTGCTGCTTGAGCGTCGGGGTCGCGCTGCGGCGGATCTTCGTGATCTCGTCGGTGACGGTGATGTCGAACCCGTCGGACCCCGCGCCGCTCCCGTAGCCGACCGCGAAGATGCGGTCCCCAGCCTCGGTTTCGTCGAGGATCGCGCACAGGCCGACCATGATCGCGCCGCTGTACGTGTTCCCGATCTCGCGCACGCACAAGCCCGTGTCAATCTGCGAATCCTTGAACCCGAGCTGCTTCGCCGCTCGGACCGGGAATTTCCCGTTCGGCTGATGGAAGACGCCGTAGTCGTAGTCCTCCGCAGTCGTACCGGCCCGCTTGAACAGAAGCTGCGCGCAGTTGAGGACGTGTTTGAAGTACGCCGGTTCTCCCGTGAAACGCCCGCCATGACTCGGATACCGCTGGCCTTCTCGCCGCCAGAAGTCCGGCGTGTCGGTCGTGTACGAGACCGTGTGGCTGATGTCCGCGATCGTCCGGTCCGTTCCGATGAGGAAGGCGGCCCCCCCTGCCGAGGCACTGTACTCGAGCGCGTCACCGGGCGCCCCCTGGCTCGTGTCCGATCCGATCGCGAGTCCGTATTTCATCAGCTTCGAGAGCGTGAGGCCCATTGTCGTCTGGATGGCGGCGGTACCGGCCTTGCACGCGAACTCGAAGTCGGCGGCCGTCATCACGGGTGCCGATCCGATCGCTTCCGCGACGATCGTGGCGGTCGGCTTGACGGCGTATGGATGGGATTCCGAGCCCACGTAGATCGCGCCGATCTCCGTCGGATCGATGTCGACCTTCGCCATACACGCCCGCGCCGCCTCGACGGAAATCGTGATAACGTCCTCGTCGGGCCCGGGGACGCTTTTCGCGCGGATGTTCAGCCCGCGGCCCATCGCCTCACCGTCGGAGCCCCAGACGACTCCGATGTCTTTCGGTCGAATCCGGTATCGCGGGATGTACCCGCCATAGCTCACGATGCCTGCCTTCATGTAATCCGCTCCAATCGTCCGATCAACTCGGCCTGGTCGAGCTCCGTCCGTGCGAGGAGGATGCTGTCCAGCTCCGCGAGTTTCACCGCCAACTCGTCGATGTTCTCCGGTTGCACGTACACGACCATGGCGGGTTTGAGGGGGTGCGCCTTGATCGCGATCATCGGCGAGCGACCATACTTGACGCCGGTGAAGAGGAGAGCTCGCTCGCTCGTGGACCCGTAGATCCGAAGGTAGTCGCTCGCATCGAGGGTGGTGATCGCCTTGATCGAATCGATGACCGTGTAGCCGTTCACGAGGCGCCGGGTGTTCAGCTTCTGCGTGAGGAGTTTGCCGTCGATCTTCCGGAGGAAGTCCGCCGCGCGGACCCCGACGGACCAATCCCGCATCGACGGAATCACGTCGGAATACTCCTGGAACCGCTTCGAAAGTCGCGAGCCGGAACTCTGATCGATCGCGAGGAGCGCCTCGACGAGACGACGAATCGTCCGGATCCCCGGCGAGGTTCGACGACCCGCTTCATAGTCGCTGATGACGCTCGGCGAGACGCGCATGTGCGTTGCGAGGTCCGTCTGCGAGATGCGAAGCTCCTCCCGCCACTTGCGCATCGTCTTGCCCGGTTGGTCGGAAAGGGCGATCTCACCCGCGATCTTCTCGCGGAGCGGGAACTCCATCATGCGCACGACAAGTCCAACCGTATATAAGAGTGTCGAAGATACATTCGTCATATGACGATGAGCAATTTCGCACAAAGGTTGAAGGGGCACGTCGTTCCCGTTGCGAGATGTCGACCGATCGGCGAACGGATACCATGCCTGCGCCATCCCGCTCCTCCGAGAAAACCGAGGCCGCGCTCGGATTCCGCGCGCATTCCGGATGGTCGACCGTCGTGGTCCTGGGCGGTTCGGGGCGATCCCCCACGGTAGTCGATCGACGCCGGATCGAGATCGCGAATCCCAAAGTCGAGGGTTCGAAGCAACCGTATCACTCGGCGGAATACTTGTCACGTTCAAAGGCGGAAGCGTTCGTGAAGAAATGCATTCAGGAAACGAAGCGGCTGACGGAATCCGCCATCCGCGAGATCGCCGAAAGGGCCGACGGCAATGGTTATCGGATTGTCCGGTCCGGGATTGTCCTGGGATCTCTGCCGTCGACGCCGGACCTCGCTGCGGCGTTCGCATCGCACGCGATGGCCCATGCGGCGGAGGGCGAAATGTTTCGTAATGCAATCACGACCGCGTGTAAGGACCAAGGGTTGCCGATTGGAGGTTTGCGCGAGCGGGAGCTGTTCACTCGCGGTGCGCCCGATCTCGGCCTCCCGGTTGCCCAATTGCGAAATCGGTTGACCGAACTCGGAGAAGCTGTTGGTCCTCCGTGGCGGCAAGATGAGAAGCAGGCTGCGCTGGTCGGGTGGCTCGCTCTCGCCGGCAAGTTCTGACCCGCGATTCGATGTGCGAATCCGGATCGGAAGCGCTTTGTCAAGGCAGCAGGCGCCGGGTTGACAAACTATTTTACCGACAGCCCGCGGCGTCCGCATCCACCCACCACTGTGACCGCGAGCTCCCCCAGACGTCGGACGTCGAAGTCACCTCGTCGGCCGGAGCCCAAGACCTTCTACCTCGTCATCTGGTGGATGTCCCAGAATCCGTACGCCGCCATTTTCGTGAACCGGATTGCCGCGGAAGCGGCCGCGAATGTTCGCAACGCGCTCCTTCTTACCGTCCGGGGCGAACGGAACGCGATCGAAGACATCGTGGACTGGTACCGCCGGGATCCGGAGGGCCAGCCGATGCCCGTAGAGTGGCGGGACCTAGCAGGACAGGTCCGCGTCCACCGGTCGTTCAACATGACGGCGACTCCGGCGGCCGCGGAAGTCGCTTAGTCGCTCCGACTTTCTCCGAGAAACGTCGGGTCTCGCACAACGCTTATACGAAGCCCTCTCCTACCGCGAATCGCCCTGGGTCCGTGGGGTAGCTTGGTCTATCCTTGGTGGTTCGGGACCACTAGACTCCGGTTCAAATCCGGACGGACCCACTCGAATCCTTGCGATGGAAAGTGTATCGGACATCTCCGCGCCAGGGTTAAATACCGCGCGGAACCCTTCGCGGGCGTGCACAAGTTAGCCGTAGCTCTGCTCGGCGAAGCCGCCGTCGGGAAGACTTCGCTCGTCCGACGCTTCGTCGTGGACCAGTTCTCCGACGGATACCTTGCGACCGTCGGAGCAAAGCCGATGAAGAAGGATCTGCAGGTGCGCGTGCGCGCCGACGGCGAGCCGGAAGACGTCCAGCTCCTCGTCTGGGACGTCGTCGGGCAACGAGGATACCACGGGGTCCAAGATCGAGTCCTCAAGGGGATACAAGGCGTCCTCCTGGTGTACGACGTAACCCGCGACGAAACCCGCGAGAGCCTTCGGACGTACTGGATTTCGCGGATGAAGGAGGCAAAGCTTCGCGTTCCCGTTGTGATCGTCGGGAACAAGCTCGACCTGTCCCAGGATCGATGGGCGGGGCTCGAAGACTTGCGAAATTTCGCACGGGACGTCGGCTCCCCCGGACGCCATTTCCTCACTAGCGCGAAGACCGGAGAGCGCGTCGAAGACGCCTTCGCACTGTTGGCGACGACCATCACCGGAGGATTCGCCCCTCCGGCGCTCGTTGACGAAGAGGATCCCAAAGCCCGGGTCGTGGACCCGATGGTGGCCGTGGTGGATCAGGTGATTACCGACTTCTGCGACGAGTACGGAGGGCCGGAACGGGCGATGTTCCACGTGCAACGCGAAGCCGCTCGGGCCGGCTTGAATATCAATGCGCCGAACTGGCAGGCGGTTCGTCTCTTCATCCAGAATCTCAACGAGATTGATCGTGGCTTGCGCGTCGCGAAGGCCGCGGATTCGCAGGCCCGCCGACTGCAATGGCTGTGGGAGGCCGCGAATGCGTCCCCCCTGTGACCAACCCGGGTAGACACCAGCACGTTATCATAACAGATACGGGCAGGCTCACCTAAAAGGGGACAATAAACCGATAGTTTGTTGTGTTTCGAGTCGAACGAGGCGACGCCTTCGTCCTCCTCGTTTTGGTGGTCCTCGTTTCCCTCGCCAGCGCGGCGGCGGGCTACGGGGAGCGCGTGTTCAACGCGAATCCACAAACGTCGCCCTTCGGATATCCGATCGCATCCGGCCTTCGGGCGGCGCAGTCGTTTCTCGTGGCGGAGGCTATCGACCTTCGCAACGTAACCTTGTACGTGAACAACACGGGCCTGAGCCAGGGGGACCCGCTGAACGTTACCATCCAAACGGACGCAGGCGGCAACCCGAGCGGCTTGGTCCTCGCGGCGTCTCAGGCAGCCCGATCGGGTTCGGGTTGGCTCGACTTCCCTTTCGCGCCCGCGCTGAGTCTGCAACGCCAGACGTCGTATTGGATTGTCGCGAGCAGCAACCAAACCCTTGGAGAGGGATACGTGTGGTACCATTCGACGACCGACGTGGTTCCCGGGGAGGCGAAAGTCGACCAGGGGCTCGGATGGATCATCCCGACGCCGGTCGACATGACCTATCTCACGTACGGCATCCTGCGCGAACCGACGATCGGCATCGATCTGCGAGGACCGTGGACCGTCGAAGCCGGGACTGCCTTTTCGTATTCGGTGTACATCAACAACACGGGCTTGCAACTCTCTCCGATGGCCTGGGTGAACGTGACATTGCCTGCGGGCATCCAGTACGTTTCCGACAACGCAAGCGGACTCGGAGGAACGAAGACTGGCAATTTCAATTGGTCATTCCCGAACCTTGCGAACGGGCCGCACTCGTTCTCGGTTGGCGTCCGGATCGACGACCTCGTCGCGTCAGGTCTGAAACTGTCCGCCCAAGCAACCCTCGTCTATGCGAACTCCACGAACGCCATCAAGTCCGTGCCGCCGTCCTCGACCATGCTCATCGTGAGCGTCAAGCCGCGGGATCTCTTCTTGTCGTACGACGGAGTCGCGGACCGAGTCGACAAGTTAGTAGCGAGTCCCCCGACCGGCATCATCGGGGACTTCGACAACGACGGGCAGCCAGGACTCACCGTCGCGGCAGGGACCACCCTCGCGAACGGGCCCTCGTGGCGCTTGTTGCCGCCTCTCGCGCGACCGTTCCTGGCCGTCGGCCCCGTCTCCGCTACCCTGTACCTAGATAGCGCCGTCCCAAACGACACGGTCGAACTCGGAGTGGCCCTCTTCGACCGAGGCACGTCGTCGTCCCCGGTCACCATCACGATCACCAACCTGACACTGAACGCCCTGCGAGACTGGGAGCCGTTCACCGTCGACCTGAGGTATGTCTGGCATCGCTTCAACGCCGGGAATCAAACGGAGCTCGTCCTGTTCAACCGAGGGAACCACGCCGCCTACGTCGCGTACAATGCATCCGCGGTTCCTTCTCGTCTGACCGTGTCTACGCCCTCGTACGTCGCGTTCGATTCCGTTCGGGTGTTGGACAGCCACGGCCCGACGCTGTACGTCTCCACCGCGGACTCGGCGCGCCTCGAGGCGAACGTGTCACATCCGCTCGGAAGTGCCGAGATCGCGGGCGTCCGAGCCCATGTCGTCGATCCGGATGGCGTCGTGGTGGTCCCTTCCGATCCTCTCGCCCTCACCAGGACGGATCCCGCGTATCCGTCGGCGTGGAAGGTGTTCGTGTACACCTACCCATCGCCTGTGAAGCAAGGCACGTATACCTTCCTGCTGACCGCCTCCGACTCCGTCGGCGCATGGGCGAAGGCGGCTGGATCATTCGTCGTCCGCGCTCCCGTTCTGAACCTGACCGTGCTGCCGGCGACCGCGTTCCGGCGCGCGCTCGATTCTGTCGCATTCTCCATCTACATGAACAACACGGGCCAAGCGGACGCCGCAGCCTGGCTGAACGTGACGCTTCCTTCCGGGCTCATCTATGTGTCGGATACCTCGCTCATGATCGGCGGTGCGAAGACCGGAGACTACAACTGGAGCTTCCCCGTCCTCACCCCGGGTCCGCACAACTTCACCCTCGCCACGCAAGTTGGCGCGGTACCGGGGCTCTCCGTCCTTACGGTGCTGTTCGACCTTCGGTACTCGGACGCGAAAGGATTCGCTTGGTCGACGCCGACCGCGCAATCGCGGATCGTCCTCGGCGGCGCGCGGATCCTGCCGACCGTATCGCTGGACAAGTCCAATCTGCACCCTAGAGAGCCTCTCGCTATCACCATTCACTTCGACAACGTCGGAGACGGGGATTCCGCCATCGCCTGGATCAACGTCACGCTGGGCCCGAACTTGGTCTACTGGACCGACAACGGACCCGGAACCAAGAACGTCACAGGAGACCCGTTGCGCTACATCGTGTTCCCGGTCCCCCTGGGGGCGCACGCGTTCACGATTCGAGCAAATGGATCGGCCGGTCTGAGTCCAGGAGTGGCGGTCGCCGTCTCGGTCGTCGTCGACTACGCGCTGTCCGGGCCCCTAGCGGCGCATAGCCTTGCCTCGGGGACGGTCACCGGCAGCGGACCGACGTTGAGACCGGTACTCAGCGGTGCTACGACGGCCAATCCAGGAGATGTCGTGAACGTGACGCTGGACTACTCGAATCGGGGGACCGAGGCCGCGGTCGGGGCACTGGTCAACGTGAGTCTCGGCTCCCAAGTGGTCTTCGTTTCCGCAAGCGTACCCCCGACCTCCGTTCCCGGAAATTGGGCGATCTGGTCCTTCCCTGCCATTGCTCTCGGGAGCCACTCCCTCTCAATCTTGGTGAAACCACAACCCGGCGTCGCGGACGGGGCCGAGCTCCTGCTCCGAGCGAATGTCTCGTTTCAAGACGTCTGGGGCAATTCGTTCCTGAGTGGATCCGGCATCCTCGCCATTCGAATCACGGCGCCGATCCTTGCCATCGACGTGTATGCTAGCGCGGGTTCGGTGGAACCGGGCGACCTCGAGCGCACGACGGTGTCGTATGCGAACCTCGGCAGCGGAACGGCCTCGACGGCTTGGATCAATCTGAGCCTCCCGAACGAGATGGTGTACGTGGCCGATGATGCGGGGCCTGCTCCCGTAGCACTAGGCTCGGTGTGGAGCTGGCGCCTCTCGTCGGTCGCGACGGGAATACGCTTGTTCCATGTCGATCTCCGGATCGCCTCATGGGCCGCGGACGGAAAGCAAATCAACCTCGTGGCAACGATCCAAGGGACTGACATGGGCGGGAATCCTGTGAACGGATCCGTTCGGAACCTAGGATACCGTGTTCAGACCGCAGCCGTCACCGTCGAGGCGTTTGTCCCCTCGCTCACGGGCATCCCGGGAGAAGACTTCACGACAGCCGTGTACCTGAACAACACAGGGAGTCGTACCGCGATCCTCGTCTGGCTCAACCTCACATACGGCTCCGGCCTCACGTTCCTCGGCGATACCTCCGGCTTGCCACGACAGACCGGTCCCGGATCGGTCTCCTGGCTTCGGCTCGCCCTCGCTCCGTCGGACCACGTCGCGTTCACGTTCAGCCTTCACGTCACGGCCCGACCGGGCGACGTCGCGTCGATGAACCTCGAGGCTTCCTACAGCAACAGCAAGGGCGTTCTTGTGGGACTCAACCGCACCCACGACTTCGTATTCCGAGCCGTGGAGCCTCCGAAAGGGCTCCTCGAACAACCGTCGTTCCTCGCCCTCATAGCCGCTATCGTTGCGGCGAGCGGTGTCGGCTTCTGGGTCTGGAGTTCTCGACGGTACCGAATTGAGGAAGTGTTCCTGATCAACAAGACCGGAATTCTGCTTCACCACGTCTCCCGACGAACGGACGACGATGGGAACGAGGGCAAGGAAAAAGACCGCGACCTCGTCGGCGCCATGCTCACGGTCGTTCAGCAGTTCGTCCAAGACGCGTTCGCGTATCGCGAGGACCGCGTGTTGAAGGAACTCGAGTTTGGAGATTACCGGCTCCTCATCGAGCGCGGCGAGGAGGCGTTCCTCGCGGTGGTATTCGTCGGAGCGGACAATGCCCACCTGCGTCGGTGGGCCCGTCGGACCCTAGGCGCGATTGAGGGAGAGTTCGGTCAAGTGTTGGCGACGTGGAACGGGAACACCGACGACCTCGCCGGGATTCGGGAATCGCTTGACCACAACCTCGCGGGCATGGGCGGGGCGAGCCCGAACATCGGGAGCACCGCACCGGAAATGAGGGCCTGAAGGTCGCCGTTTCAGCTGTCAGTGGTTCGACCGAGGATCCCTCCAACCGCTCGCAAGATGGACCTGGCGTTGTCGCGTGCCGCTCTCGCAGACGATAATCTCACCGGAACCTCCAAGGCATGACGCCGGTCATAACGCCCGAATGGGACGAGGCGTGTCGAAGACCGCCAAACCAAGCCCGCCGGTTACTGGGTCTGCGGAAGCACCGGCGGTGGACTACCGGATCAAAGTGTGCCTCCTCGGTGAGGAGGGCGTCGGAAAGACGAGTCTGGTCGCGCGGTTTGTGCTCAACCAGTTCTCGGAGCGATACGCCCGGTCACTCGGGGCCCGGATGTTGAAGAAAGAGCTCGTGGTGTCGTTGCCGGGACGTGACGTAAACGTCGTCCTGTTGATCTGGGACGTGATGGGAGAGAGGACGTTCCGGGACCTGGTGAAGGACGCGTACTTCGGCGGCAGCCAAGGCATCCTCGGGGTGGCGGATCTCTTGCGACCGGACACGATCCAGGCCTTGCCGGACTGGATCGACGCCGCGCGATCGGTCGCCGGGAAGATCCCCGTCGTCCTCCTGGGAAACAAGAACGACCTGAATCCGGCCCGTGAATCCGTGGAGCGGTTCGAGGCTCTTGCCATGAGGCTCTCCGCCCCGGAGTGGTTGACGAGCGCGAAAACCGGAGAGAACGTCGAGACCGCGTTCCAGAGCGCGGCTGCCGCCATCCTGCAACACCAGCAGGGACAAGGTGAGCCCGGCGCACCACGACCAGTGGCCACTCCATAGAATTGAACGCCCGCGACGGCGAATTTGAGATGACTTACAGCCCAACGAGTCACCC
>DATEGJ010000045.1:0-10345 GCA_035280105.1 Thermoplasmata archaeon | reverse complement strand
TCTTTGGCGAGATGGTCGTCAATCCGAAAAAGCCCACGCTCTTGATGTACCAGCATTACGACGTCCAACCCGTCGACCCGCTCAACGAATGGAAGCGGGATCCGTTCGACCCGACAATCGAAGACGGCAAGTTCTGGGGTCGCGGGTGCGGCGACACGAAAGGCAACCTCATCATGCAACTCCTTGCGGTGCAAGCGTGGCGCGCCGTCGAAGGCCGTCCTCCGATCAACATGAAATTCGTCGTCGAAGGGGAGGAAGAGGTCGGGAGCCCGCATTTCGGCTCGTTCGTCAGCGCGAACAAGGAAGTCCTCCGCGCGGACGGAGCGACGATCGAAGGCGGAGACCATCTCCACGAAGGCACTCCGAAGATCGAACTCGGTTGCAAAGGCATCCTCTACGTCGAGATGATCAGCCGCACCGCGAAGGTCGATCAGCACTCATCGTACGCAGCGATTTCGCAGAACCCCGTGTGGAGGCTGATCCAGGCGCTCACGACCCTGCGGGATCCGAACGGACGGATCAAGATCCCTGGCTGGTACACGGACGCGCGGCGGCCGACCGCACGGGAGCTGCGGTTCCTGCGCGCCAGCCGATTCAAAGCCTCCGCGTTGAAGGAGTTCTGGGGCGTCTCGGAATTCGTCGGTGGTGGGGACGATTTCGACGTTCTTCGCCGACTCATCTACTCCCCGACGTGCACGATCTGCGGCTTCGTGAGCGGATACATCGAGCAGGGAACGAAGACGGTCAACCCCGCCGTCGCGAAGGTGAAGATCGACTTCCGCCTCGTCCCGAGTATGAAGAAGGAGCCGCAGCTCGCAAGATTGCGGGAACACATGCGCGCGAAAGGCTTTGACGACATCGAGCTCGTCCCCGCGGATGAGACGCTCGAGTCGGCGGCGATCTCGCTCAGCGCGCGTGTCGTCAAGGCGGCGATCAAAGGGTCGGTCGACGCGTACGGCCGCGAACCGGAGGTGTGGCCGTGGTCGCCGGGCGCGTCCGCGCATGGCTACTTCAACGAGGTCGTCGGCGTGCCCTCGATTTCGGGTCCGGGTGTCTCGTACGACGGGTCGAACTTCCACGCCCCTAACGAGAACATCCGCCTGACCGATTTCGTCGGCGGGGCGAAACATATGGCCGCCATGTTCGGCCGGATGTAAGAGGCGCAACCTCCCGCACGGCTCCGCGTCCATGGAGGCGTGCCCTGCCAACCCTTTTATTCGCGAACGGCGCCTACTCGTCCGAGGAGTGGACATATGGCGGGAGAGGAACTCATCCTTGCGGCGGTTCTGGCGGTCATCGTCGTGCTGGTCGTCTTGCGGGCCGCGATCAAGGTCGTACGGGAATACGAGCGGCTCGTGATCTTCCGGCTCGGGCGCCTGTTGTCGAAGCCGAAGGGGCCCGGTCTCACGGTCATCATCCCGATCTTCGATCGGCGTGTGCTCATCGACCTGAGAACCGTCGCGTTCGACGTGCCTCGTCAACGCGTCGTGAGCCGAGACAATGTGTCGGTCGAGGTCGACGCGGTCGTGTACTATCGGGTGTACGACCCGCTCAAGGCCGTCACGGAGGTCCAGAACTACATTCAGGCGACGAACCTGCTCGCCCAGACCACGCTCCGGGACGTGCTTGGCCAGGTCGAGCTCGACGAGCTCCTTTCGAAGCGCGAGGACCTCAGCAAGCGCATTCAGGTCCTCCTCGACAACGCGACGGAGCCCTGGGGGATCAAGGTGCAGGCCGTCACGCTCCGAGACGTCTCCTTGCCCGACACGATGGTCCGGGCGATTGCGAAACAGGCGGAGGCGGAGCGGGAGCGCCGCTCGCGCGTGATCATGGCGGAAGGCGAGTACCAGGCGGCGGAGAAGATGCGCGAGGCCGCCATGCTCTACGGCTCGGCGCCGAGCGCGATGCGCCTCCGGGAACTTCAGACCCTAACCGAGATTGCCCGCGAGAAAAACATGATTGTCGTGACGAACACGACCGCCGCAGGGGACATCACCGGAGAGGTTGCCTCCCTGACCGCCGCCTTGGCGAAGAAAGGGGACAAGAAGGAGTGACCTCGGACCGGACACGGTGGGCCCGTGTCGCCTTGCTGATTGCCCTGACAGCCATCGTGATTTCATCCCTAACACCGCCGGCGCGGGCCCAGGGGCCGCGGATCCTCTTGGCCGTCGTCGACGGAGCGATCGACCGCTCGACTGTGGACTATCTGCAGGAAGCGGTTGGCGTTGCGGAGAGCGGCGGATACACGGCGTTGATGATCCGCTTCGACACGCCCGGTGGCGGACTCCTGGAGACCGTGGCGATTGCTGAGCTGTTCAACGGCGCGACGAACCTCCCGATCCTGGGATGGGTCGGACCCGTCGGCGCGCACGCGTGGAGCGCGGGGACGATCCTCCTGGTCTCGACCGACCTTGCCGCGATGGCCCCCGGGACCACAATTGGATCCGTGGCACCGGTCGAAGTCGGTCCGGGCGGCGTCGTCCCCGTTACGGATCTTAAAATCATCAACGCGGTCGTCAACGCAACCCGAGAGGAACTCGCCCTCCACGGGCGGAACGTCTCCCTCGCGCAGCGGTTCGTCGTCGACAACTGGAACTTGAATCAGAGCCAAGCCCTGGCATTCGGCGCCACCGAGATCATCGCCGCTAGCCCCGCGGACTTTGCGAACCAAGCGAACGGCCGACGCGTGATCGAGAAGACCGCGACGACCGAATACAAGAACATCACCCTCGCGACGGCGGGCGCGGAGATCGACCCGTTCAGTCCCTCGACCCGCGTCGCCTTGCTCCAGGTTCTATCGGACCCGCTCGTCGCGTCTCTCCTGCTCATCCTCGGCATCTACCTGGTCATCTTTGGCATCTCGGCGCCCGGTCACGGAGCGGAGATCGCGGGGATCATCATTCTCCTCCTGGCGCTGATCGGACTCGGGTTCAGCGTCGATCCAATCGCCTTGCTCTTGTTCATCGTCGGCGTCGTCCTGATCATCCTCGAGATCAAGTCGCCCGGCTTCGGCGTGTTTGGAATTGGCGGGGTCGCGGCGATCATCTTGGCGGCGGCGTTCCTCGCGCCGTTGCGACCGCCGCGGTTCGTTGTATCTCCGGACTACCAATTGTACTTCCTCGCCGCCCTGCTGACCCCCACCGGAGTCTTCGGCGCGTTCCTCCTGTTCGCGATGTACAAGGTGCAGCAGGTCCGTCATCGCACGCCGATTGTCGGCGAGATGATCGGAAAGGTCGCTACGGTCGTCGAGGGCCTTCAGCCGGGCGAGAAAGGGTACGTCATGCACCGCGGGGAGCTCTGGCGGGCCGTTGCGGATGAGGCGCTCCCGAAGGAGGCCACGGTGTACATCCTCAGCGTCGACGGCATCGTGCTCCATGTGTCCTCGACCCCGCCGCCCGCGAAAACGCCGGCGTCGGGATCATGGCGGGGACGATTCACGTCGCTCCTCCGTCGGAAACCTGCGTAGACCCCCAAACCCTTAAGGCCCTTCGGGGGTTCGCGTCGCGCGATGGCGGACACCGACGTCAACCTGTGCAAGGTCGACGAGATCGCGGACGGCGCGATGAAGCCGTTCGAGATCATGGGGTACGACATCCTCGTCGTCCATCTGGGTGACCGATTCTTTTGCGTTGACGCGGCGTGCACCTACAAGTGGGCCATGTTGACCGATGGACACGTGGATCGCGAGCGGAGCGTCATCGTCTGCAACTCGTGCAAGGGCGCCTGGGATCTCCAATCCGGTCAGCCGAAGGATCCGCCCGCGAAGTTCCCCCTGACCGCGTACCGAATCGAAGCAGTCGGGGACGACCTGATCGTCACGTTCACGTACTGATTGAACCGAGGGTTCGAACACAGTCACGTGAAAAGGCTTATCTGCGACGTGCTCCTCGCGACGCGTGTCCTCCGATGCCTGACGAAAAAGACCAGCAGTTTACGCGAATGTGGAACGAAGAGAACAAGTCGAAACGGGAGAAGTTCCGCAATTTGATGAAATCAAAGCTCGATTTGCTCCATGTCGAGGTCACGGAGGAAAACGCGCGGGCCTTCTACAACGGTCGATTGGCGGTTCGCCAGCCCGAGCGGTTATACCAACAGCCGGAGCGGTTTGAAGAACGACGTCCTCCGCGCCGCCGCTAAGCCGATTCGGCGAGATCCGATCGCGACGCGGAATGCTGACGATCCGCGTAGCCTCAGGTTTCACAAAAAGGAAGAACCTGGCCTTGCGGCCAGGGAGAACATTCACGACTCGATCTTCAGAACCGGCGCCGCCCGCGGTCTTTGCGGTTGGAATCTCGATTCCCGCCGCTGCCGCCGCGTCCGCCACCGAAGGTCCCGAACTCGAACTGCCGGTCGCCGCCGCTGCGCTCACGGCGTTCTCCGCCGTAGCCGCCGCTTCGGTATCGGGGTTCGCGTTCGTATTCGACCGCGCTGACGTCGAGGGCTGTGTTAACGGTCTCGATCGTCTGGTCCGACTTCGCCATCGTGCCGTACTTCCCGACGTTGAGCCGGATGTGCCCGCGCACGAGGGTGACGTAGCCGTTGTCGATCAAGAGCGTCTCGTCCTTGTTGACCGAGCCGATCTGATCGTTCCAGAGGGTCATGAGGACCGTTCCGGTTTCGTCTCCGACCGTCGCTTCGACGAGCTTGCGCGCTTCGCCGAATTTCGACGTGATTTCTCTCTCTTCACTCAACCCAACGACCTTGACCAAGACATTTACCTGCTTGGATGTGGGGGTTAGGTCTTTCACTTTCGTCAATGCTTTTTCGTCCATGTTGTCACTTCTGCCGACACAAGCCGCCGAGTCGCAAAGGCCGGAAAAACCGTAACCAGTCGAATTCAGACGTTGTGGGCCGATTTCGTCCTAGGGGCCGCTGCTATAAAAACATTCGGAGAGAGGTCGTGCGACACGCACCCCGAGTAGCGGAGGACGCCAACTATTTAGCGCTTCCGTCGGTTCCTATCCTGAATCATGCTCGTCGACGCCTTCGGACGTGAGGTAACGGACATCCGCGTGAGCGTCACGAAGCGCTGCAACTTCGGTTGCATCTACTGCCACGACGAAGGATTGGGTCCGGTCCTCAAACCGCGGACGCCCCATGAGGACGAAATGTCGGTGGCCGAGGTCGAGCGACTCCTCCGGATCGCGCGGGAGTTCGACATTCGCTCAGTGAAGTTCACGGGGGGTGAACCGCTCGTCCGGCTCGACATGGAGGAGATTATCGACCGCAGCGTCCGCCAGATCCCCGACGTATCGATGACGACGAACGGCTCGATGCTCGCGAAACGCGCGGAAGGCCTCCGCGCGGCCGGGCTGAAGCGGGTCAACGTCTCGATTGACGCACTCGATCCGCAGGCGTTTCGAGATATTCGCAAAGGGGAGATCGCGCCCGTCCTTCGCGGCATCCGAGAGGCGTTGCGCGTCGGCCTGAAACCGGTGAAGTTGAACATGGTCGTGTTCAAACAAACGTTGCCCCACATTCCTGAGATGATCGATTTCATTTCGAACGGGGAGGGCCTCAAACTCCAACTCATCCAATTCATGCCGGAGCTCGTCGGCCAACAAGACTGGATGGTCGACATCGATTCGGTGAAAAAGTGGCTCGAGTCTCGAGCCGACAAAGTCTTGGTGCGCGAGATGCACCACCGCCGAATCTATCTCTTCAACGGCGCGGAAGTCGAAGTCGTCGATCCGGTGTACAATGCGGAGTTCTGCATGAATTGCCACCGGATCCGAGTGACGCACAAAGGCGAGCTGAAAGGCTGTCTCAACCGCAATGATGATTTGATTGAGACGAGGGGCCTGGACGACGACGGTGTCCGAGACGCGTTCCGTCGCGTCGTCTCGAACCGGGTCCCGTACTACGGCGCCTACGTGAAAGACTTCCCGCGACGCGAGTCGAACCGGGCGATTCCTATCGAGTTCCCCGCTGCGACCGCTTCGTGACGCGCACGACCGTCTGCGTGGCTATGTCCCAAGGGCGCAGGCGTCCCGTCCCGGTCCGGTGCCACATCCTTCATCTGCCCGGAGCGGATGCTAAGTCCATGGTGGGGACCTAGACGTCCCGCGGCGATCTCACGCCGGACGTGCTCCGAGCGATCCAGCAGGGCGCTTCGTACGGATACCAAATCCATCGGCTTTTGCGAGACACCGGGCTCACCGTGCGACTGAACCATCTCTATCCAATTCTGCGGCGCATGGAGAAGGAAGGCCTCGTGACCTCCTCGCAAGTCCCGGGCGAGCGCGGCCCGATGCGCCATCAGTATTCGATCACGTCGCCAGGCCGGAAATTCCTGGACGAGGAGCTCGTGCGGGCGATTGCCGTCGTCCGACTTGCATACCTCGAGCATCTCGCCTCGGACGAGACGACCTTCCGACGCGCGCTCGATCTCCTCGCGAAATACCTGGACCATGCGACGCCCAACGGTCGGACCGCCCTCGTGGTCCCGCCCGGATACCTGAGCGAGATCAACTTCCGTTGGTTCTTGTCCCAACTGTTCGATGTCGCCCAGGGCGACATTTATCTCGTTCGCCCGGAGGGAACGTTCGAAATCGATGAACCGCGAATCACAGTGCTCGACGGAAGCGACACGTACATCCCGCTGAGGGACGGGCACATCGACAATCTCGTCCTCGTCTGGGTTCCGCGGCCGCGTCGGTGGCAGCGCCCGCTCGAGGAGTCAACGCGCGTGATGAAGGCCTCCGGGATTGTCGCGATCATTCTACCCGATGCGTTGATCGAACGGGATGTTCGGCTGCCCATCAACATCGGCGCGTTCATGGAAGGCGCGCGCGTCCGGCGGACCGGCGACCAAGTCGGCGAGGTCGCCCTCTCGAAAGCGATTGCATTCCTCGAGGATCGGTTCCGCCACGTCGCGGTGGAGCCCGTCCCTGAGCTATCGTTCCATCTGCTCATCGCATGGGGGAAACGGCGGCCGGCGAGTGGCTAGGGACGAGCCGAAACGCGACCGACCGAACCCTCAAATATGAAGGCGGGATGAAGCGCCTCGCGTGAAGGGGCTCCGCGGCTTCGAGGTCATCGCAGCCGAGTACAAGGCGACGGACCAGGTCCCGGTCGAGGCGCGGACGTTCGGTGCCCGGGATCAGTTCGCGCTCTGGTTTGCCGCCGCATCGCTCCCCGCAGCGTGGCTGTACGGCGGCTATATGACCGGGGCCTACGGCCTGCCCGGTGCCGTCGTCTTGATTTTCCTCGTCTCGACGATCACGTTCATCCCCTGGGCCCTCATCGGACACATCGCGGCGGACAAGGGCGCATCGTCGGTGGCCCTCCTTCGTCCCGCCTTCGGGCTCCGGGGGAGCAAGCTGCCGTCGGTGTTCTACCTCTTCTTCGGCTACGGATGGGCCGCGGTGAACGTGTTCATCGCGGCGATCTCGATGTCGTTCATTTTCCAACTCACCCTTGGCTGGCCGAACGCGTTCAGGCCGGTCCCCGGCTCGCCAATCAACTACTACCTCGTTCCCTCCATCCTTCTGATTTGCTTCCTCCAGGGATTTTTCGCTACGGCCGGGCACCGGGCGATTCGGTACCTGAATTGGGTGTCCACCGTGGCGTTGGTAGTGCTCGGCGCATACGCATCGTACATCGTCGTAAAGGACTTCGACCTCGGTCGCGTCTGGGCGTGGCGGCCCGCACAACCGATGTCTTTCGCCCTGACCGGAGGCGTCCTCGGAAGCGGATTCACGTACACGTTGACGTTCCCGCTCCTCATCGACCTGTTGATTGCCTACAACTGGACGTGGGAATTCATCGGGGACTTCAGTCGCTTCGCCCGGTCCAAGAAGGCGGGGACCTGGGGGCCGTTCGCCGGCGCGTCCCTCGCCCAGTATTGGTTTTTCTCGATTGGCGCGTTGATGACGGTCGCGTTCCTGGTCAGCGCGCCGCCGGGCCCCGTGAACTTCGCAGCGATCTCGGACCCGAGCTTCAAGGCGACGCAGCTCGGCTTTGGCGTCGGTGCCTATCTCATCATCCTGTTTGCGACGATTTCCACGAATGCGGGGAACATCTATGCGTCGGCCTTGGGCATCACAAACATCGCAACACGTTGGCGGGTATCGATTCGTCGACTCCTGCTCCTCTCGTCGATCGTCGTGGTTCCGATCTCCCTGCTCCCGCTGATTTCGACAGACTTCGTCTTCACGTACATTTTCTTCCTCGACTTTCTCGGCGCGATCGTGGTGCCCTTGTGGACCCTCACCCTCGTCGACTACTTCCTCGTCAAACGTCGGCGGTACCATGACGATCTCTTCCTCGATCAAGGCGGCCAGTATTGGTATCGGGGCGGCTGGAATTGGCCGGCCGTCGTGACCTTGCTCTCCGGGACCCTCGCCTACTGGATCGTGGCGTTCGGGTTTCCGCGGGTGCGGGAGACTGTGTCGGCATCCCTCCCCACGATTGCGTTCGTTGTTGTCCTGTACCTGGTCTGGGGACGAGCCGCATGGGATCGCCAACTCAAGACTGTCCGCGAAACGAAACTGGTCGAGGCCGCTCGCGACGATCGTCGTACTGCGTAGTCGACCCGCGGCATAGAAAGCCTATAACCTCGTCGTCCCTTTCCGACTCCAGTATCATGGCGAAACGCTCATCGTCGAGGGGCCTCCGTGGCCCCCGCATCGTCACCGTGCCGCCTGGACCGAAATCGAAAGCGGCGCTTGCCCGCAAAGAGAAGTTCGTCACGAGCGGCGTGCGGATGGCCCTCCCGCTCGAAGTTACTTGGGCCGAGGGGCCGTTCGTCCGGGACGCGGACGCCAACGTGTACGTCGACCTCGGCGGCGGCATCGGCGTGCAGACCGTCGGGCATCGGCCGCCGTCCGTCATCAAGGCGGCGAAAGACCAGCTCGATCGATTGACGCACATCAGCTACATGGTGGCGACCTACGGCCCGTATACAGACCTCGCGGCTCGCATGGCGGAGATCTGCCCTCCCGGCCTGACGAAATCGATCTTCCTGAACTCCGGGTCCGAGGCGATCGAGAACGCGGTGAAGATCGCCCGCGTCGCGACGAAGCGCGCCTGGCTCGTTTCCTTCAAGACAGCGTTCCACGGGCGCACCCTGCTCGACATCAGTCTGACCGGGAAGGAGAAGCCGTACCGAGAGGGATTCGGCCCTCTCGTGCGCGAAGTTCTCCTCGCCGATTACGCGTATCCCTATCGGGATCTGCAGGGCCGCTCTCCCGCCGAATGCGCGAAGGCGCGGGTCGAGGAGCTCGAGCGAATGATCAACCAACCCGAGGTTGCGGGTCGCGTGGCGGCGATCCTCGCGGAACCTGTCCAGGGAGAAGGCGGGATGATCGTCCCGCCGAAGGAATTCTTCCCGCTCCTTCGGAGCCTCTGCGACCGCTACGGCATCCTGTTCATCGACGACGAAGTCCAAGCAGGCATGGGCCGCACAGGGAAGATGTGGGCGATCGAACATTGGAACACCGTCCCCGACCTGATCGTCAGTGGGAAGGCGGTCGGCGGCGGCTTGCCGTTCGGCGGCGTCACCGGAAAGACGTCGATCATGGAAATGCCCCCTCCCGGCAGCCTCGGCGGCACCTTCGGAGGCAATCCGGTCGTCTGCGCGGCCGCCCTCAAGGCGGTCGACGAGATCGAGAAAGCGCTGCCGAAGACGAAGAGACTCGAGGCGCTCATTCGAAAGCGACTCCAGGAGATCTTCGAACGTCACGATCGCGTCGGCGAGGTCCGCGGGATCGGCGCGATGTGGGCCCTCGAGTTCGTCAAAAGCCGGAGCACGAAGGAGCCCGACGCGGACTTGGCGAAGGCCGTGCAGATCGCAGGCATGAAGAACGGACTCATGTTGCTAACTGCCGGCTTCTACAACAACTGCATCCGGCTCCTTCCGCCGATCAACATCCCGCTCCCGCTGATGGACACCGCCCTCGACTTGCTCGAGGACAGCCTCGGAATGGCGCTCGCCGGCAAGGCCTCGTGACGTGACCTGATGGCGCGAACCCCGACTCTCCTTCCGGAGGTCAAGAAGCACTACGGCGACCTGAAGAACTACGTGGGCGGCGAATGGCGGGACGTGAAAGGCTCGGAATGGCTCGAGGACACGAACCCCGCGACGGGCCTGCCGATCGCCCGCGTCCCCTTGTCGTCTCCGGAGGACGTCGACGTGGCGGTCCAAGCGGCGAGCGCCGCCTGGGAGACGTGGCGGGAGACGCCACCGCAAGACCGCGCTCGGTACTTCTTTACGTTACGCGATCTCATGGAGAGCCAGCTCGAGGATCTCGCCCGCGTCGTCGTCCAGGACATGGGGAAGACGATCGAGGAAGCGCGCGGCGAGGTGCGCCGGGCGATTGAGAACGTGGAAGTCGCAGCAGGG
>DATEGJ010000044.1:0-6249 GCA_035280105.1 Thermoplasmata archaeon | reverse complement strand
CACCGGCCTTCGGGAGCTGAACCTGCCTTCGGTCCAGCCGGGCTCCTCGATCATGCCAGGGAAAGTCAATCCCGTGATCCCGGAGGCCGTGATGCAGGTCGGGGTGACGGTCATCGGGAATGACGTGGCCATCGCGGTCGCGAACACCCACTCGAACCTTGATCTGTCCACGATGATGCCCGTCATGTCGCAACGCCTGCAGCAGAACATCGAGCTCCTGGCGAACGTCGCGCGCGTCTTTGCGCACAAGTGCATTGACGGAATCACCGCGAACATCGACGTTTTGCAACACGACGCCGAATCGAGCCCCGCCATCGCAGCGATCCTGAACCCGATCATCGGCTACGAGAAGGCGGCCGAGATCGCGAAGGAGGCCGGGCGGACTGGGAAGACGGTCAAACAGATCGTGGTTGAGAGAGGGATACTGAGCGCCGAGGAGGCCGAGAAGGTCCTCGATCCGAAGCGCCTGACCGCCCCGAGCAAAGACCTCCTTGGCGCGGGCGGATAGCCGGGCCGGCGCAAAGGAGATGGACGCCCTGCACATTTCTGGTGCGGCCGCAAGGCCCAGGGGTGTGGGAGCACGGGTCACCAACGAGTCAAGAATCCGACAGAGGTCGTCGTGACTTTCAAGACGCACCTTCGCCCCCGGGGCGGACGAGGACGTGCAGTTCCGGGATGAGAATCCCTTTCGAACGTGGAAGGAAGAACCGGAGCACCGAGAGGCGCAACGGCGTGGGCGCGAGGAGTTCTACGACCACTACTGGGTCCACGCCTGCAAGGTCCTGCGCGAGTACGGTTTCCCGGTGGATCTGGCCGCCGACGGCGGGACGACGCGGCGGCGCACGACTAGCCGCCGACGAGCTTCTCCGTGTCGATCTGGGCTCTCTGGAGCCGGCCGGAGTAGTCCACGTAAACCGTCTTCCAGTAGGTGAACTCGTCCAAGGAGGTCGTCCCTGCCTCCCGCGTGTCCGTCGGGCCGGTCTCCTTCGTCCCGCCGAAGGGGAGGTGAACCTCCGCCCCGATCGTCGGGGCGTTTACGTAGGTGATGCCCGCTTCGAGGTCGTTCATCGCCCGGAACGCCCATCGAAGATCGTTCGTGTAGATCGACGAACTCAACCCGTATCGGACGGAATTCGCGATCGCCACCGCGTCGTCGAAGTCACGGGTCTTGAGGACGCTCAGGACCGGTCCAAAGATCTCTTCCTGCGCGAGACGCTTGGTCCGATCCACCGCGAAGACCGTCGGTGCGATGAAGAATCCTTTGTCATAGGCGCTTCCCTTGAGCTTCTGCCCGCCGGTCAGCAGCTTGTCGCCCTCCTTCTTGCCAATCTCGATGTATTCGAGGACTTTCTTCTCCTGGTCCGCGGAAGCGACCGGGCCCATGTCCGTCTTTGGATCAATTGGGTTGCCGACCCGGAGCTTCTCCACCCGCTCGACCAACTCGTCAATGACTTGATCGTAGATCTTCTGGTGGACGATGAGTCGCGACGATGCCGTACACCGCTGACCGGCAGTCCCGAACGCGCCGAACATCACGCCGTCCATCAGGAGGTCGATGTTCGCATCATCCATGGCGAGAATCGGGTTCTTCCCGCCGAGCTCGAGCCCTACCTTGATCATCTTCTTGGCGGCGCTCTCGTACACGTGCTTCCCAGTCTCCACGCCGCCGGTGAAAGAAATCGCGCGGATGTCTCGATGGGCCACGAGGCCATCGCCGACGACCTCGCCGCCACCCGTCAGCATGTTCACGACACCGGGAGGGAAGCCCGCTTCGTCGAGGACCTCGATAAACTTGGCGGCACACAGCGGCGTCAGACTCGACGGCTTCAGGACGAACGGGCATCCGGCAATCAGCGCCGCCCCGCTCTTCCAGGCGGGAATCGCCATCGGAAAGTTCCAGGGCGTGATGAGGCCCACGGGTCCAACCGGCATTCGCACCGTGAGGCACATCTTGTTCGGCAGCTCCGACGGGGTCGTCTCGCCGAACATCCGGCGGCCCTCGCCGGCTGCGTATTCGTAGAAGTCGATGACCTCCTGGACGTCGCCGCGGCCTTCCGCGAGGATCTTTCCCATTTCCGTCGTCACGACGCGGGCGAGGTCTTCCTTCTTCCGGCGAAAGATTCGAGCTCCTTCGAGTAGCAACTCCCCGCGGCGAGGGGCGGGCGTCTTCTTCCATTTCTCGAATGCGGCTTTGGCGACGCGCGCGGATTCGTCGACCTCCGCCTTCGCCGCGCTTGGAAACGTCGCGAGGATCTCGCCCGTCGCGGGGTTTCGGGTCTCGAAATGCTTGCCCTCCGACTTCCGCCATTTTCCGCCGATGAAGAGGCCGTAGTCTTGGACCATCGTGTCGCCCGACCGCAAGGAAGGCCAGGCTAGGCTATGACCTTAGCGCCGCGCAAACTGTTTTGTCACTGGCGTTCTTCGTTCGAGTGCTCGGCAATGCGGCGAGCGGCGCCATACAAATCGTCGGCCACGATGTCGGGGGACCAAGGACGCATCGCGGATGAGAAGCGCTTTCGCCACGCTCTCGATCCGACCCATGCGGTACGGCATCCGAACGCGCGGCCCGTCTCCACGTCGAGCGGTTTGTCTCCCACCATCCACGCCATCCGCGGCAATGCACCAAGGTCCCTGGCCGCTGCGAGCAACATCCCCGGCCGCGGCTTGCGGCACGCGCAGTCGGAGAGGACGTTGTGCGGGCAGTGATAGATCTCGGCAACGTGGACGTCCTCTTTCTCGAGACCGGCAAGCATCGTGGCATGGATTTTGGCAAGCTGCGATTCTGAGAGGAGCTTCCATCCGGCCGCGTCCTGGTTCGTGACGACGACGAGACGATAACCGCAATCCTGGAGGACTCGCATCCCGTTGATCGCGCGCGGCAGGAACTCGAACTGAACCGTCTTACGGACGTATCCGGGTTGCCCGCGGTTGATCACGCCGTCGCGATCGAGGAAAACGGTTGGCTGGACGCTCGGTTTCAATCCTTCCGACAATCCGTGTCGTTTCACATGCAACGCGCGCCTCGCCTCGCTCGAGCCAACGAAGAAATCGACCAGCCCCCACTTCGCGAACGGATTCCGCGTGAGCGTCAATGCTTTGTCGATGGTGAACCAGCCGACGTCCTCGATCTCGTCCGGTTTGAGCCGGAAGTCTTCCGAGGTCACGCGACCGTGATACACGAAACCCAGGGTGTACGCAGGCTTTCCAGGGAAATGGGACACGTAGACATTGAGGAGGCCATTGAGGACGATGCCGACGCCGATTTCCTCCTGCGCCTCGCGTGTGACGCCGGCCTCCGGGCTCTCCCCATAGTCCATGAATCCGCCCGGCACGTTCCAATGGCCCTTCGAATAGCCGCGGAGCGCCTTGACCATCAGGACCCGCGATCCCTTCGACAGGATGACCTCCGAGACGCACCGGATCATCGTCGTGTAGATTGCGCGCTTCACGAGCGGGTCGACGTCGTCACGTTCGAAGGCGGCATCGCGGCCGAGCCATTCTTCCGGATGATGGTCCAGAATGGGCTTTCGCTTCACCACGCGATCCGTTCCGAGGTCCATCGTACCGTTCGGTTCGGTGGGGAACGGGAGCGGTTCGTCGGCCCGGGGGAACCGCAGCGAGCCGTTGTCACGGACCAGGTACACCTGGCCGTCCGTCTCCACGAAGACGTGCTCGCGAGGCTTCGCCCGACCCATGCGATCCCATCCATGCCCATGTGCGGTATTAATGCCTCGCGGGAAGGGCCTCGGCGGTCCCCGAGAACGGCGCTGGACTCAGTCACGCAGTTTCAGCGCGATCGACACGCCGTCGCGGAGTGGCACAATCGCCGCAATCATCCGAGGGTCCCTCGACAGGCGCTCGTTGTAAGTGCGGATTGCAGCGGTCTCCTTCGACCGGCTCTTCCGCGCGACCTCACCGCTCCATAGGACATTGTCGGTCACGAGGAGGCCACCGGTGCGGAGCCGCTGTATGCATGGGTCAAGGACCGCAGGATATCCGGCCTTGTCGATGTCGTTGAAAATGAAGTCGAACGGGCCGTCGAGGTCCTCGAGGACTTTCGCCGCATTGCCGACGAGGAGCTTCACCTTCGAGGCGACCCCGGTCTTCTCGAAGTTCCGTCGGGCGATCGCCGCCGTTTCGGGGCTGTGCTCAACGGTGAGGAGTTCGCCGCCATCCGCCAGGGCGCGGGCCAGCCACGTGCCCGAATATCCGATCGCGGTGCCGAGTTCGAGGATTCGCTTCGCGCGGATCGATCGCGCGAGGATGTGGAGGAGGCTCCCCTCCGCGGCCGCAACGATCGGCCAGCCTTCTGTCGTTCCCTGCTTCTCGACGGCTTGGAGCGCGGGGTCGCCGCGATTCGCGAGTCCGTCGATGTAGGCATCAATGTCATCATGGACGATTCCCGGCACACGACCACCGGCCGCGCGACGGCCGCGGGAGGCATCAACCTTCCGACCGTTGACAAAGGCTTATCCCGATGAGATTCCCATCAACGCGCGGGATGGGAAGATGTGCAAGCTCACGAAGACGAACAGCGCGGTTCTCTCGTGGTACCTCGAGACCGAGTACGTGAATGAGATCATGGCCCGCGGCTACGCGGTGCGACCGAACCTCGATCTGCCTGCACGAAAACCTCACTCGTTAGCGGTGGACTGACCCATCGGCGAGAAAACCCCGTCCAACTCGTCCGCGCGTTTCTCCCACTCGTCGGCCTTGTGGTTGAGGTACCGAGCCTTTTCCTCAAGGCGCTTCGCTTTGACGCGCGCCTTTGCGGCCTTGTGACGGTACTTCGCCGCCTTCGCGCGGTCACGTAGCTCGTGCTCCGGGTTCCGCGGCGGGTAAGACGGAGCGAAGACAGGCCGTTCCGCCGCCGGCGCGGACGACAAGCTCTCCTCGGTCGGCTCCATTGAAGCCGCGAAACGTGCCGTCCCAGCTTAAGAGTTGTGGGCTCAGTCCGCAGAATGGGAAAATGTCCGAGTCCGGATGCCGGCATGCCTCGTGCGCAGAGCGATGGGGGGGTGCCGTGCTAACGAGAGCGGGAGTCGTATCAGAAAGGCTCCGGGATGAAGAACAAGAAATATCGAAGGGACCATGGCCCTCCCGTGAAGATCTACGTCGAGGCGTACGGATGCACGCAGAACTACGGCGAAGCCCGCCTCATGAGCGAGGCCCTGGCGGGCCAGGGTCACACCATCACGCCGTCCGAGGACGAGGCCGACGCTCACGTCCTCGTCACCTGCACCGTAATCGAGAAGACCGAACGGAAGATGGTACGCCGCATGACCGAGCTGGCGGCTCATGACAAGCCGCTCGTCGTCGCGGGATGCATGGCCGCTGCGCAACGTGACCGGGTTCGCGCGATCGCTCCTAAGGCAAGGATCCTCCCGCCCCGCAAGTGGCCGCAGATCGTCGAACTCCTCGACGCGGGAACGGCGTGCGGGGATCGGGCCGCCGATATCGAGTCGCAGTCGTTCGGATGGCACGATGCGATCGTGCCCATTGCCCAGGGCTGTGCGGGCCGATGCACGTATTGCATTACGCGGGTCGCCCGCGGTCTGGTCACGTCGTACCCGATCAGCAATCTCGTGGAACAAGTCGGCCGACACGTGGGTCGAGGCGTGCGAGAAATCAAACTGACCGGCCAGGACACGGGCGCCTACGGCCTCGATATGGGAACGAGTTTGGTGCACCTCCTTCGCGCCATCGATGCGATTCCCGGTGACTTCCGCGTGCGGGTCGGAATGGCAGACCCTCTGACCGTTTATCCGATCTTGGACGAGCTCATCGACGCGTACGAATCGGAGAAGATCTTCAAGTTCCTGCACCTCCCGGTCCAAACCGGGGATGATTCGATCCTCGCGGCGATGCGGCGCGAGTACACGGTCGCCCAGTTCGAGGAGATCGTGGCGGCATTCCGTCGCAAGATCCCTGATGTGACGCTTTCGACAGACGTGATCGTTGGATTCCCGGGAGAGACAGAACCCCAGTTCGACGCGACCTTGGATCTGATGGGTCGTGTGCGGCCGGACATAGTGAACGTGACGCGGTTCTCGGCTCGTGCGGGAACCCCCGCGGCCTCGATGCCGAACTCCATCGTCGGATGGCGGGTGAAGGAGCGCTCTCGGCGCCTCACGCGGCTTCGGTTCCGCATCGCGCAGGAGCGCGCCGAGCAGTTCGTCGGCCGCGAGACCGACGTCCTCGTTACGGAGATGGGAAAGGAGGGCACAATGATTGCTCGCACTCCGGAGT
>DATEGJ010000043.1:0-5809 GCA_035280105.1 Thermoplasmata archaeon | reverse complement strand
CAACAACAAGCTTCCGCATCGTTTCTCCCCCGCTCACTTGCTACGCTGGTACGCTTGTTCCAGCGCCTTGATGTCGAGCTTCTTCATTTTGAGCATGACTTCCATCACGCGCCCAGCCTTCTTGCGATCCGGATCGGCCAGGAGACGGTTTAGCATCGTCGGCACGATCTGCCACGAGAGACCGTAGCGGTCTTTCACCCAGCCGCATTGTTCGGCCTCGGGTACCGCTGAGAGGGCGTCCCAGTATCGGTCCACTTCGGCCTGGTTCTCGCACGGAACGGTGAGCGAGACGGCTTCGTTGAACTTAAAGTACGGTCCGCCATTCAGGCCGCTGAACTTTCGGCCCATCAAGGTGAAGTCCACGGACAGGACGTCTCCCTTCTTGCCACTCGGGGAGTCCGCGGGCGATTCGAGGACCTTGTCGACATGCGAATCCGGGAATAGGGAGACGTAGAACCTCGCGGCTTCCTCGGCTTGGCGGTCGAACCAAAGACATGGGGTGATGCTCCGGTCAACGGTCTCGGTCTTGCGTGGCGGCATCTTCGGTTTCTTCGGCATTTTCGTGGCTCCTTGCGCGTTCAGAACCCTAACCACTCGTCGTCTATTGAGTTTGGGTGAGAGTCAGTCTGAAGATTCCGGGACGAGTCGGGGAGGCGTTACTTCTCAGCGTTTTTTCGTCGCGACAGCGCCCAGCTGGCGAGAAGCCCGACACCGGCAATGGCCACGCTCGCCGCCAAGAGTGTGCCGATGAATGGCAGAAGGGCCACGGAGAAGGCCAAGGAGATCCAAGGAAGCGCCCTCCGCATTCCACGTTCTTTGAGGAGTCGGATTCCTGCGACGGACCCGATGACGTATGTGAGGATCGCGGCGCCGCTGGCCATGAGGAACGCAGGCACGAAGTCCACGTTGAGGAGGTAGAAGGCGAGGAGGCTCAGGAGAACCAGGACGATCAGGAAGACCAAGGAATGATGGGGAACACCGGTGCGGCGATCGACGGTGGCGAGCGTCCTTGGAAAGACGCCGTCTCGGGCCGCGGCATAGTAGACCCTCGCCATCCCGGCCACATACGCGTTCACGGTACCGAAGGTCACGAAGACCGCCAGGACCGCGACGAACGTGCCGCCGTACGAACCAAAGGCGCCCGCCATCATCGCGGCGAACGGAGTTGCCCCTCCTCCGACGGTGTAGGCGCCCGTGCCCACCGTGACGATGGCCACGGCGAGGTAGAGCGCGCTGATCAGGACAACGCTGATGACAACGGCCCGATGGAAGTCTCGCTCCGGGTCCCGGAATTCCTCGGCGACGTTCGAGGTGTTCTCGTACCCCAGGTAGGACCACATGATGAGCGCGGCCGCGGTTCCGATCGAGGCAAGTCCGTTCGGGAGGACGGGCGTGTAGTTCGCCGGGGAAACCCTCGGCACGGACACGACAACGGCGACCGCGAGGGCGACGAGGATGGCAGCTACCGTCGCGACCTGGACCCGCCCAGTGAAACGGATGCCCATGTAATTGACCGCAAAGGCCGCGATGAGGATCGCTGCGGCCACAACGAAGATGTCCAGCCGAGTTAGGGGGAAGACGAAACCGAGGTACGAAGCCGCCGCCACGGTCGCCGCGGGGGCACCCAGGACGGCCCACGCTAAGAAGAGCCAGGCCGTCGCGGCGCCGGCACCGAGACCAAGGCCGTCTCGCGCGAAGGCGTAGATCCCTCCGGATTCCGGCCGCTTCGCCGAGAGCTTCGCGAAGGTGTACGCGAACGGATAGCTTGCGAGCGACAGGAGCACCCACGAGATGATCGATGCCGGGCCCGCGATCCGGGCGGCAAGTCCCGGGATGACGAAGATGCCGGATCCGAGGAGGGAGCTAACGTAGATGGCGACGGCGTGCCGGAGGGTGATCACCCGGCGCAGCGCCGGAGCGGGCCCGTCTCGACCCTCGCCCCTCGGCTCCATGGGTCCTCCTCAATCATCGTCGGCTAAGGCGTGTGCTTCGGGGAGGCGAGACGGTTCAACTCATCGTACGTGATGGCCCCCTCGACCAAGCTGTTGTAGGTACCGCGTTGCAGGAGCTCGACCGACGCCCGCCGGAGCAAGCCCATCGCCGCGTACGAAGCGCTCGGACCCAGGCTCACCCTCGCGACGCCCAGCCGCTCGAGTTCCGCGACCGGCGGCAGGCCCTTCCGAACCATGACGTTGGTGGGGAAGTTCACCGCCCGGACGAAGATCCCGATCGATGCGGCATCCGTCAGTCCCATCGGGTAGACACAATCCGCTCCCGCGTCACGATACGCGACTCCCCTCTGCACCGCTTCCGCCAATCTTTGCTCCGAATTTCCTTGGGAGTACAACAACGCATCCGTGCGGGCGTTGATCACGAAGTGAACGTCGTGAGAGTCCCTCAGATCTCGGATGGCTTCCAGCCGTTCGAGCTGGTCTGCGCTCGGCAGCAGCTGTTTGGTCTCGTGCACCGCGTCTTCAATGTTGATCCCTACCGCCCCGGCGTCCAGGACGGCCTTCACCGTAGCCACGACTTCCTTCGGTGTGCGGCCGAACCCGTGGACGATGTCGGCGCTCAGCGGAACCGAGAGGGCCTGCGAGATCCGACGAGTGGCGGCGACGAACTCCTTGCGGTCGATTCGTTCCCCGTCCGGGTAGCCCAATGAGACCATCATCCCCGCACTTGAAGTCGCGATTGCCGGGAAGCCTGACTCTTCGAACGCACGCGCACTCGCGACGTCCCATCCATTGGGGAGAATCAGGATGTTCTTGCCGCGATGCAGCCGTCGGAAGATCTCTGCTTTCTCCGCTTGGTCGGTCACGCGAACACCTTCGTTCTGACTCGCGTCTGCATGGACTGTATTGCGAGCACGATAACGCACCTCCTCGCCTAAGCCTTCCCGCGAATTCAATCCGCGACCCGGAGAACAAGTTTGCCGCGGCTGTGTCCCGCCAGACCCCGAACGAACGCTTCCCGGGCTTGCGCCAAGGGATACACGCCCGCAATCACCGGATGAATCGAACCAGCGTCGAGGAGCTGGCCGAGCTGCAGGAGCTGGTCCCGGTTGGGCTGCACGAGGATTGACGCCGCCCGCACCTCGTACTTCGCCGCCTTCTCCGCCGGCGCATCATCGACGATTGTCACGAGAACCCCACCCTTTCGCAACACTCCCCAGGAACGCTCCAGGCTCTCCCCGCCGACCGTGTCGAGGACCGCATCGACGCCATGGATCGAATCTTCGAAACGGGTTGCCGTGTAATCCAAGACCGTGTCGGCACCGAGTTCTCGGAGGAACGCGTCATGGCGTTTCGAAGCGGTCGCGATCACCTCCGCTCCCCGCCAGTGGGCGAGTTGGACCGCGAAACTGCCAACGCCACCCGCGGCTCCGTGGATTAGGACGGAATCCCCCTTTGAAAGCCGTGCGTGGTCGAAGAGGGCCTGCCACGCCGTGAGCCCTGACAGAGGTACCGCGGCGGACTCGATGTGGTCCAACGAAATCGGCTTTTGCGCGAGATCCGCCGCTCGGACGGCCACATACTCGGCCGCCGCGCCGTCCCGCCAGAAGTCGAGTAGTCCGTAGACCGAATCGCCTCGTTTCAAGTCGCTTCCTTCAGCGGCGACTTCGTCGACGACGCCGGAGACCTCGAAGCTCGGCACGATGGGCCGGCGATCCTCCCCGTGGGCGTCCGTCCACGTCGAATTCCATGTCAGCTCAGTCGGGGTGATGGCCGCGGCGTGGACTTTGACGAGCGCGTCACCCGACCGGAGTCGAGGCCGAGGCGCGTCCTCCAAGACGAGGGTCTCGGGCCCGCCACGCAGGTGGCTGCGAACGGCTTTCATGAATCGGGCATCCTCCTGCGCTCCGATCAGCGCGAGCCTGCCGGAGCCGATCCGTGTCCGGCGATGGACGAGACGATGACTTCGTCATGGGTTACCAACGCCTCCCGCTCGAGGAGGTAGTCGTCATCTTCCGGGTAGTAACGAGCCTTGGTGTAATCCTTCCCCGCAAATCGCTGGACAGCTTCGATGGAGTCCCAGATCGTCGTCAACGTAAAGTGCGTCACCGCGCCTTCCGTGCGGCGCAAGACGAGCACCCCACGGTTGCCGGGCGTTGAGGTGTAATCCGAGAGGCCGGTCCGTTTCAGGTACTCCAGGAATGCATCGGCCTTAGCGGTTGGCACGCGGCCGTGCCACGTGCGTGCAATCATGGTGATGGTCCACCTCCGTCTCGTGGGTGAGTTCCTCCGCCGACAAAAGCCTTGTCGCGTCGCGCGACCGCACCGGGTCGAGGGATTGAGGGTCGGGGCGCTTGCTCGCAGGAGGTACTTGGCGTCGAAGTGTATTAGAGAACCCGTGACGGTCAACGTTTCGTGTCGGGGAAGACCTGGAAAGGGGCACGTCCTGACGATCTCGTGAAGGTCCGCGACATGTTGCTTCGGCGAGGCGCGATCGAGGACAAGGGACCTGGGAATCCCTACGAAGCCTGGCGCGTGCGAATCGATCGGACCGTGTTCACCGGCTATCGCACCGGCACCATCTATTGCAACGGAGCAACCATCCCGGAACTTCCCTTCCTATACCAGTCGATCTCGGAGATTGTCGAGCGAACTTGATTCGGCGCTGCTGCCGACCGCCACCGATATCGGGCCCGCAAGTCTGCCGATGAGTGCGCCCGCCTCCCTCGCGAACTCACGTCAGCTTGTAGGTGCGGCTCTGAGGCCTGAGCGCCCGTCCCACCCAGTAGGAAATGAGCGGGAGGGACCAGAGGTAGATTCGATAGGGGACGTTGAACAGCGTCAGCTGCCAGAACAGCGGCGCGATCGAAGAGCCGGTCACCACGGCAAGGATCGCCATTCGATTGCGGCCGTTGCGGAACAGGTTAAGGATCTCGGGGGCGACCAGCCCCCGCTCCTCGCGACTGATCACGTGGGCGAAGATCGTGAGGACCCCGAGGATGCCTGTGAGGTCGAGCGCGAAGAGGCTGGACGAGTAGTCTCGGATTGGGGGGCTGTCTCCGAGGACGACGTTGTTGAGGAGATACGGGATGAGGGCCACGAGAAGAAGGAGGGCCACGTTGAGGAACGTCACCCCGATCGAGTCCATCGGCAAGACGGACATGTACGTCGTGTAGATCAGCCAGGCCGTGATCAAGAAAACGAACGTGAAGGCGAAGATGAGGATGCGGCTGTTCATGTCCTGGATCGTGATCGTCGCGGTCGGAAGCAGCGCGATCGAATCGGTTGCGAGGGACAGTCCGAAGATCAGATCCGCGAGGGTCTCGATGCGCGGGCGCGGCCGACGCGCCCCCTCGGCGGGGGTCGCGGACGGATCGGTTCGCCGTCGGTCTAGGATCGACACGGTCAACGACGGCAACCGCCGCGCCGCCTTTTAGCTTCCCCGCTCAGCGAACGACTTCCTCGACCTCTCGGAACCATGGCTTCGACGTCCCGACCTTCGCGCGCTTCGTCCAGTGCCGCCCTTTCGGAACGGCTTGCAAGGCCTGCTCGAGCGTTCCGATGCGTCCTTCGATCCGGGCCACCTGGTCAGGCGCAATCCGCCCTTCGGAAGCGAACCCGCGTGACAGCTGTTTGGTCTTCTCGAGATTCTGCGTCGACTCGTACCAAAATCCCCAATCATCAGACAAGATCGCCGCGATGTGTCCCGCATCGACGACCTCGCAGTCCCCGTTCGCGGTCGAAGTCACGTCGTGCCCAAGGAAGAGGACCGCCAGGTCGACGAGGTCCTTACGTGCAATCTTGTGGATCTGAAGCTTCTCGAGGACCAGGTCCGTGAGCGAAATCGTCGGGGAGTC
>DATEGJ010000042.1:0-2206 GCA_035280105.1 Thermoplasmata archaeon | reverse complement strand
GCCGTTAGCGGGGACCGTCGCCTCCATCGGGATCCCAGTCGTCGGAGCGACCGTCGTCGCGCTCATGATCCGGTTCGGAAGCGAGAAGATCTCCGGTCACGGGACGCCGGAGGCGATGGAGGCCGTCTTGGTCGCAAAGAGCAAGATTCAGCCACGGGTCGGGCTGCTGAAGCCGCTCTCCGCAGCGGTGGCGATCGGTTCCGGGACCCCCTCGGGCGCGGAGGGGCCGATCATCCAGACTGGCGGGGCCATTGGAAGCATCGTGGGTCAGTTCATCCGGCTGACCGCCGCGGAACGGCGAACCCTTCTCGCGTGCGGTGCGGCCGCCGGCATGGCTGCGACGTTCGGCACGCCAATCGCATCGATACTCCTCGTCATCGAGTTGCTCCTGTTCGAGTTCCGTGCGCGTTCCTTCATCCCCGTTGCCCTCGCGAGCGCGATTGGGACCCTTCTCCACTTCTACATCTTCTCCCCAGGTCCCCTGTTCCCCGTCCCGACGACGGTCTCATTCGGTGGATTCGGAGAGCTCCCTGCGTTCGCGGTGCTCGGCGTCCTCGCGGGAATCGTCGCGGCCGCGCTCACCCGAGCGATGTACACCCTCGAAGGGGCATTCATTCGGCTCCCAGTACCTCGATTCTTCCTTCCACCGCTCGGAGGCCTCGCGGTCGGACTGCTCGGATTCTTGCAGCCCGAGATCCTGGGGGTCGGCTACGGCACTATCCAGGCCCTCGTATCTGGATCCGCCTTCCTGGTCGCTTCGTTGCTCGTCGGCCTCTTCCTGGCGAAGGCCATCGCCATGCTCTTGGCGTTATCTTCTGGAAATTCGGGAGGCGTCCTCGCGCCGCTGTTCTTCATCGGCGGCGCGTTCGGAGCGTTGTTCGGCGTGGGCGTGCGCGCGGTCGACCCGGCATTCCCCCTTTCGACCGCCGCCTTCGCGCTCGTGGGCATGGGCGCCGTCTTCGGCGCGGCATCGCGTGCAACCTTCGCGTCGATCGTCTTCGCGGTCGAGGTCACGGGGGCCGTCCACGCAGCGGTCCCCCTCGTCGTCGCCTGTGGGATCGCGGATGTCGTGATGATTCTGCTCATGGGCGACATGACGATCATGACAGAGAAACTCGCCCGACGCGGCCTCCTTGTCCGCCACGAGTACGAGGCCAACTTGCTCGACATGATCCCGGTCCGCCATATGATGGCGAAGCAACCAATTGGTTTCCCGGAGGACACGGCGATCGACGAATTCGTGGCTCGTCTTAACGATCCCGCGCGCCCCGAATCGAAGCTTCGCAGCTTCGCGGTCATCGATGCGATGGGCCGGACCGTTGGAGTTGTGACCCGGAAAGACCTCGCCGCCCGAACCAAGGAGTCCGCCCCGAGGCGCGTGGCCGACATCATGACCCCGAACCCGATTACCGTGAAGCCCGACCAACGCTGTTCGGCGGCCCTTGAGGCGATGGTCATGCGGGACGTGGGCCATTTGCCGGTCGTGGACGACCAACGGGTGCTCGTCGGGTACCTCTCGCGCGGCGACCTCCTCCGGGCATGGAGGACGCGCATCGAGGAGGAACGCGAGCGCGAGATTGTGTTCCGGCTTTGGAAGCGCCCGGCCGAGGCGGCACCGAACAATCCACAGCCACCCTCGCGTTAGCTCACTTCGACTTCCAGGAGAGGCCCCGGGCCGCGGCGGCGAAGAAGACGACGGCGAACCCGATCGTGACGATGAGGTACGTGACCGCGGTGCCATCGTTTCCGAAGACCATCGTCGCCCGTAAGCCCTCGTTCACGTAGGTGAGCGGGAGACCCCGAGCGACTACCTGCAGGAAAGCCGGCATCGCATCGGTCGGGAAGAACGAGCCCGCGAGGAACATCATCGGGAACCCGATGGCATTAGCCACCGCGGCGCCGGTCTCGGGATCCTTCACGAAAATCCCCAAGAGCATTCCCATCGCTGTGAATTCCAAGGTCCCAGCCATGATCAGCAGGATGGCCAACGGGGTAATGACCGCCTTCAGGCCGAAGACGACGATCCCCGTCAGGAACATGAGGGCGACCGAGACGAACAAGAGGATGATATGCCAGACCACCTTCGCGGCTAGCCATTCGGGCTTCGTGAGCTTCGTCGTCGCGAGGAGCTTGAAGTATTTTCGGCTGCGGTACTCGGCACAGATACTGGTCATGCCAAAGAGGGGTGTGGTGAGAATCGTGAAGC
>DATEGJ010000041.1:0-2657 GCA_035280105.1 Thermoplasmata archaeon | reverse complement strand
GACGAGTCCCCCGAGCCCGCGGGTCCGCTGGACGAGGTTGGCGACCTCCGGCGCCACAACGAGGAACTCGCGACGAAGCTGAAGTATCTTCAGGCGGAATTCGAGAATTACCGCAAACGCGTCGAGCGCGATGCGGAGACGGTCGTGCGGTTCGCGCACGAGGCCCTATTCGCCCGACTCCTTCCCGTGCTCGATGAGCTGGACGCCGCCGCGGCGGGCATCGACGGGAACGCCGGCGACGGGGTCCGCATGGTTCGGGACAACTTCGTGAAGGCTTTGCGAGAGGCGGGCCTCGGCGAAGTGCCGGCCGAAGGGTTGCCATTCGATCCGTACATCATGGATTGCATTCAGCAAGTCGCCGACGACGCGTCGAAGGACGGCGTCGTCAAAGAGGTCGTGAGAAAAGGCTACCGATATCGAGACCGGATCGTGCGACCCGCTCAGGTTATTGTCGTTAACAACAGAGGTGAAACCAATGGCTAAGATCATCGGAATCGACCTCGGGACAACGAACTCCGAGGCCGCGTACATGGAAGGGGGAACGCCACGGATTATCCCGAGCGCGGAAGGCAGCGCCTACGGCGGGAAGATGTTCCCGTCGGTCGTCGCCTTCACGAAGGAGGGGATCCTCGTGGGAGAACCGGCGAAGCGCCAAGCGGTGCTAAACCCGGAGAAGACGGTCATGCAGATCAAGCGGAAGATGGGGACCGACTACCGTGTGAAGATCGACGGCAAGGACTACACGCCGCAGGAGATCTCCGCAATGGTCTTGCGCAAGATCAAGACGGACGCGGACGCGTTCCTCGGTGAGACGATCACTCAGGCCGTGATCACGGTCCCGGCGTACTTCAACGACAACCAGCGGCAGGCCACGAAGGACGCGGGTAAGATCGCGGGCCTCGAGGTCTTGCGGTTGGTGAACGAGCCGACGGCCGCGGCCCTCGCGTACGGCCTCGACAAGAAGGGCGAGGGCAAGATCGCGGTCCTCGACCTCGGCGGCGGGACCTTCGACGTCACCCTGATGGAGATGGGCGAGGGAGTCTTCGAAGTCGTCTCGACGTCCGGGGACACCCAGCTTGGCGGGATGGACATGGACAACGCCCTCGTGCAGTGGCTCGTCTCGGAATTCCAGCGAGACCATGGCGTGGACGCATCCGCAGACCGCCAAGCGATGCAGCGCCTCCGCGATGCCGCGGAGAAAGCGAAGATCGAGCTGTCCTCGACGGCGGAAACGACGATCAACCTCCCGTTCATCGCGCAGAAGGGAGGTCAGCCGCTCCACCTCGAGAAGAAGCTGACCCGATCGAAGCTCGAACAGCTCGTCGAGCCAGTGCTGAGCCGGTTGGAGGGGCCCATCCGCCAGGCGTTCAAGGATGGCGGTTGGAAGTATTCCGACGTCGATCACGTGATCCTGGTCGGAGGGCCGACCCGCATGCCCGTCGTCCGCGAGCGGTTCGAGAAGATCCTCGGGCGACCCGCCGAACGAGGCGTGGACCCCATGCAGTGTGTCGCCCTCGGGGCCGCGATTCAGGGGGCGGTTCTGAGCGGTGAAGTCAAAGACATCCTCCTGCTCGACGTCACGCCGTTGAGCCTCGGCGTCGAGACCCTCGGCGGGGTCTTCACGAAACTGATCGAGCGAAACGCGACGATTCCGACGCGGAAGAGCGAGATGTTCTCGACGGCCGCGGACAACCAGGGGAGCGTCGAGGTCCACGTGTTGCAAGGGGAACGTGCGATGGCTCCGGACAACGTGAGCCTCGGTCGTTTCTACCTGACTGGCATCCCGCCGGCCCCACGCGGGATCCCGAAGATCGAGGTCACGTTCGACCTCGACGCGAACGGCATCCTGAACGTGTCGGCGAAGGACATGGCGACCGGAAAGACGGAGAAGCTCACGATCATGGCGCCGCAGCGGATGGAGCAAGGCAAAATCGACCAAGCGATCCGCGACGCGGAATCCCATGCGGAGGACGACCGCCGCCGGCGCGAGTTCGTGGACCTGCGGAACCATGCGGACCAACTGGTCTACGCGACGGAGAAGCTCGTCAAGGAGCACGCCGCGTCGATCTCGGAGGCGACCCGCAAGGCGGTCGAAGAGAAAATCGAGGCGCTGAAGAAAGTCCTCCAGACGGACGATGTCTCGAAGCTGCGGTCCGCCGTCGACGCGCTGAACCAAGAGGCACAGAAGATCGGCGTGGAGATGTACGGCAAGGGAGGGGCGGCCGAGGCCGCACCCCCGCCGGGCTCCGGCGACCCGAGCGGATCGTCCGATCCGGGCGTCGTCGACGCGGACTTCGAAGACGTCGATAAGAAGTGACCACCCGCGGTGGTCGGAAGCATGCGGTATGGCCGATCCAGACTACTACGGCGTCCTCGGCGTCGCGCGTGACACGCCACCAGACGAGATCAAGCGCGCCTATCGCCGGATGGCGAAGAAGCACCACCCGGACCTGAACAAGGACAATCCGAAGGCCGCCGAGGAGAAGTTCAAACAGGTCTCAGAAGCCTACGAAGTGCTCGCGGACCCGGACAAGCGCCGCATCTACGACCAGTACGGCGCGGAGGGCCTGAAGCAGCAGGTCTGGGGCGGCCAGGGATTCGATTGGTCGCGGTTCACCCATGCCGCCGACGTCGAGGACATCTTCGGCCAGGACTTC
>DATEGJ010000040.1:0-4296 GCA_035280105.1 Thermoplasmata archaeon | reverse complement strand
GGTCGCGTCGCGGGCGCCACGATTCCCGCGGCTCCAGCCCGGACCGCGAGTTTCGCGATGTCCTCCGCATGCGGTGCGGTGAACTGTGCGCCTCCCGGATGGCTCATCTCCGTGATCACGAAGACGTCGGCCCGGCCGGCGGCCTCGACGGCCGCCCGAACGGAATCCTCGCCGACGAATCCCTGTGTGATGATGCCGGCCGCCCCGAGGGCGACGACTTGTTCGACGATGAGTCGCGTCGTGTTCGGGATCTCGGCGGTCCGGAAATCGCATAGCAGGTATCCAAGCCCGGCGAGTTCGCGGATCAGTTCCTTGCCGCCCGAGAGGAAGAGGGCCCAGCCGACCTTGATGGCGTCGACGTCCGACGCGACGGCCTTCGCGACGGACCGTGCTTTGTCTGGATCCGTCACATCGAGGGCCAGGATGACGCGATGCTGCAGCCGCATCGAGGCCCTCAGGAAGGGGGCGAAGAAAAAGGTTCCTCCGCAGACAATGGCGGCGGACCTTTTAAGTAATGGCGCGCGAACTCGCGAGGCGGTCGCGCGATGCCCGAGGCCGCCCGCATCAAGACGAAGATCTGTCTTGTCGGCGACGCAGCGGTCGGAAAGACCTCGATGATCCGCCGCTTCGTCCAAGACGACTTCGACGATCGCTACATCACGACCCTCGGCGCGAAGGTCTCGAAGCGAGAGATCGAGTTCCCGCTCCCGGACCGCGGTCACACGATCCAGATGGACATGACCGTCTGGGACATCATGGGCGAGAAAGGATTCCGCGACTTGCTGAAGGAAGCGTTCTTCCACGGGGCGAAGGGCGTCCTTGCGGTCTGCGACCTCACCCGCTATTCGACGCTGAAGGAACTGGACGACTGGGTGCAAGGCGTCTTCAACGTCGTCGGCGAGATCCCGGTCGTCTACGCGATCAACAAAATCGACCTAAAGGACGAGGTTATGATCCTCTACGGCGACAAGGAGATCGGCCAGGCCGCGCGCGCGTTCGATGCACCGTTCTTCTACACGTCGGCGAAGACCGGCGAGGGCGTCGAGACGGTCTTCCGAAAACTCGGCACGATGGCGCTGAACCGCGAAGGCATCCCGGTCGTCTCGTGAATTCAGTCGGGAGAACAACCTGCCAAGCGTTAAGTATCCGGCGAAGGTCTGTCGCAGCGTCTCGGGGAGCGGGGCGCACTGACGACGACGAAACACCTGAAGTCGAAGGTCTGCTTGGTCGGGGAGAAGGCGGTCGGGAAGACGTCCCTGATCCGTCGGTATGTGCTCAACATGTTCGACGAGCAATACGTGACGACGATCGGTACGCGGGTCTCGAAGAAGGAGATCCGGGTCCTCCTTCCGGGCCGCGACCTCCTCCTCGACGTCGACATGACGATCTGGGACATCATGGGCGAGAAGGGCTTTCGAGAGCTCCTCAAGGATGCGTACTTCTACGGGGCCAATGGCATCCTCGCGGTCGCCGACCTGACGCGACGACGGACCCTCGACGACCTGGATGATTGGATCGACGGGGTCGAGCAGGTCGTCGGGAAGGTCCCGATTCTCATCGCCGTCAACAAGACGGACCAGACGGGGAACGCACAGTACACGGAGCGCGACGTCGAACGATTCGCGGTGGCCTACGACTCGGAATTCTTCATGACGTCCGCGAAGACGGGCGAGAAAGTCGAGGACACTTTCCGGCGGCTCGCGACGGTTGTCGCGGAGCGCCAACTTCCGGCCTAGGATTTCGCGCGGCGACGAGTGCGACCGGCGTCCTAAATCCGCCAAAAGACAAGTTTTCTCGGAATCATTAAGTAGGCTCCCCCGCATGAGCGCGTCCCTGACCTGTCGCCCGCGCGGCGGGCGGCCTAGGAACGGGTACCGGGCCGGGAAAACGAGGGAGAGCGGATCGGTACGGCCAGCCTTACGAAGACGCCCACGTCGAGAGCCCGAGTCGCAGCGCTGTTTCTCTTCGCGTTGTTAGCGGTCGGTTTCGTTCTCGAGTGCGTGAGCCCGCCCGTATCGGGTGATTTCCCGACGGAGCGCGACAGCGGCGGCGCCACGAAGACGGTCACCTGGAATCTGAATCGGGCGGATGGGCTCACGCTCACGGGCGTCAATCTCACCGGCGGCGACGCGACGCTCCCCTGGAACGCTCACAACGTCTCGTGGTCCGGCTCCACTCCCTTCCTCGCCAACGGTACGCTCGACGCAAACCTCGAAGCCGTGGCGGGCAACATATCGATGCGTGCTGATCCAAGTAACCACGTCGCCGACGGCAATTTTGCGACGAATCTCTCCTGGCAGTACGACCGGAGCCCTGGCGGGAACGTGACCGCCGCGTGGGACAACCTCACGCAGTCGGCGGTTTTCCGCCACGATTCTGTGAGGACCGACGTGCAGTGGGATTCGCTCGATGCGAATCCGAACCCCTCCTGGATCGGCGTTGGCGGCAACACGTGGACCGATACACGCGCGCCGCACGAAGGGACGGGGATGCTCGGCCTCAACATTACCGCACTCCCACTCCCGTCCTCATGGGCCGGTGCAATGCATCCCAATCCGGTCAACTGGTCCGGCTCCGATCGAATGGTCATCTGGATTCTGCCGGTCAACTTCAGTTCATCGGTTTCCTTCAATGTCACGGCGTTCGTCGGATCGACGTTCCACACCACCGTTGCTCAACCGCTCGGCGCGGGATGGCAGGACGTGGCGGTCGACCTGACGCAGCTGGGACCCGCGCGGTCCAGTCTCATCTCGCTCACGTTGCGCGTCAACGGTCAGAGCTCCGGGCCGACACAGGTGTTCTTCGATGACATCCGCATTGGGAACGCAAAGCGGTTCGTCGAGGCCGCCAGCGCATGGCAACAGATCTCGAAGGCAAACGTGACGTCGCCGCTACCCGGCAGTGCCGCCTTGCACTTTGACTGGGTGCTCCCAAATGCGACCGGCGTTGTCCGAGCGACAGGAATCGTGAACATCACTGGTCCTTCCGGTTCGTTCGAACGCCGATTCGTCGGCGCCGCGGGGGCGACCTGGAAACAGTTCGCCTCGGACGTGTCCCGGACGACGGCCAGGCCCGGCAATTACAACCTCAGTATTGCCTTCGAGATCGTCATGGACAACACGAGCGCCTCGACCGTCCGAGCCCGGGTCGACAATGTCTCGCTCGTGATGCCGAATCGCCAGAATGGGACCTATCTCTCGAACGCGGTCGCGCTGGGTGTGGCGTCGGCACTGGTCCGTGTCTCATGGCTTGTCGACACGCCGGTCGGCACAACTGCGCAGATGGGCCTGCGCAGCGGGAACAATACGAACCCCGGCAGTACCTCCTGGAGCGCGTGGGAGACTTGGACGAGCGCGGGTTCGTTCCTGATCACGATCCCAGGCTCCTCCTTCGTCCAGGTGCGGGTGGCCCTAGAGACAACAAACGCGAGCGTATCTCCAACGCTGCATGGGATGGTCCTCGAGACCCAGAGCCGTGCGTCGTCCGGAACGGTCACGTCGGATGTCTTCTTCGTCCCAGTCAATGCAACGTATCCGTTCCAACGCTGGCGGACTCTGCGAGTTGTTTCAAGTGCGCCGCCCGGCACCAGCATCTCGCTCATGGTCGGGAACGGGACGTACTGGCAGCCGGTCATTTCCGGGGCAAATCTCTCGTCGCTCAAGTGGGACGCGATTCGGTGGTCCGCGACCCTCACCACGGTGAATGGACTGGTCACTCCGACCTTGCACCAGATCGAATTAGTGTACGAGTATCTGGGCCCGGTCGTGAGCGTCCGGCTTGGGCCGTCGTTATTGGTCAACCTCGCGCCCGGACAAACCTATCAGTTTGCCGCATCGGCCCTCGATGCCGGCGGCCACGTCATCAATTCGTCGGTCAGCCGATTTCTTTGGGGGACGAGTGACCGGCGTGGACGCGTTGATGCCGGATATTACGTCGCCGGGGACGAAGAGGGCGTATTCAACGTGACGGCGACATTCGCGGGAACGACCGTCTCGGCGACCGCGCTTATCAACGTTCGGTACAGCGGGGCGTTCTTCGAGTCGATGGTCCGATTTCTGCCGTACGAGCTGGCAATACTCGGAGCGGGCGCGATCGGAATTGCGGCATACATGCTCGTGATTCGGCGGATGTTCCGAATCGATGACATCTTCCTCATCTCGAAAGACGGCCGGCTCCTCATGCACAATACGCGCAGGATGCGGGCGGACCGGGACGAAGACATCCTATCCGGGATGTACACCGCAATCCTCGCGTTCCTCAAAGATTCCGATCCGGAGGAGAACGGTGACCTTCGCC
>DATEGJ010000039.1:0-5992 GCA_035280105.1 Thermoplasmata archaeon | reverse complement strand
GACTTCACGACCTCCTCGCCCGCGAGGATGTTCCCTTGGCACGCATAGTTCTTCCCGATCAAGTGGCCCGCCCACGGGAAGCACTCCTTGCCGGTGAAGGATGCCGCGCGCCCGCGGGCGTCGACGATTCCGACCTGACGTTGCGTCGCGCCGTTGTCCGATGCGATGAGCGTCTTGAGGACATCCTTCGGCGCCCGGCCTCGCGCCAACATCGTGAGCGCCTTCGGCCCGAACGAGGTGTTCGCGAACGATTGTGTCGCGACCGCGCCGACTCCCGACCGCGCGAACGGGACGACGGAACCGACCGCAACGAATCGCGATTCGACCGCGACCCCGAGGTCTTTCGTCTTCGGGTCGTAGGCGACAATGCTGAACGTGGATGGATGCGGAGGCGACATCGGCGCGGGAACGGACGGACGATATTTCCCGCTTCCCGCAACCCTTAAGCCCGGCCGTCCGGGTGCGGCGGTGCGGTCATGCACATCCTGCTCGACCTGTACGGCGTCCTCCTCGATCACGAGAAGATGTTTCGGGGGTATCGCGAGCGCCTCGCCGAGCTCCTCGCGATGCGCTTCGGAGGCAGTGCGGACGGATGGAGGCGGGCCCACGACGAGGCGTTCGTCACGTACGTGCAACGGGTCAACGCGACCGATTGGGATGCCCGCGCATGGGCGGACATCGTCGACGAACTCGACGCGGGCCACCTGCTCGAGATGATCGAGCGGGCAGGGTCATCCGCGAAACCCGAGGACGCGCTCGCGCTGTCGCGAGAACTCGAACGGGAGGCGATGTCCCGGGTCGATGCGCGTTACCCGGATGCGCGCGCCGCGATCGAACGTCTTCGAAAGGCGGGCCACAAGGTGTACGTCGCGACGGGCGGCGGGGACACGAACGAGGCGGCGCTCCGTGGGGCCGGTCTCCTCCCGCTCATCGACGGCATCTTCACGGGACACACGCAGAACGCGCAGAAGTCGAAAGCATCATACTGGAAGCGAATCCCCGAAAAGATTGGGGTGGAACCGACGCAGTGCGTCCTCGTCGACGATCGCCTCGACTACCTGGAGGCTGCGGCATCGTGCGGGATCCTGGCCCTTCTGGTCGACCGGAAAGGGGCGCACCGGCCCGAAGCGATGCCCGGGTATGTCCAAGCGACTCTGCGGAATCTCGCCGGACTGCCGCAATGGATCGAGACCTACGCGGCGGAACACGCGCAATAGCCTGCCGTCCGCCGTGTCTGCGAACCGCATCGGGCATACCTCTGCTCAGAGGTACGTGCTCGTCTACGGTCGGACCCGCTCGAGCTTCACGTATCGCACGCCGTCGCCGACCTCGCCGAACAGGATCTGCTTCTTCACTCCATGGGCGAGGCGCACCGCACGGCTGATCTCCGGCCAGGCCCCGCGATGACCTTTCGGGACGACGTGGACAAGATACTTCGCGTGATGAGTCTCCGGATCGCCCTCATACGCGCGGAAGTGGGAGCCATACTTGAACCCCGTTTTCGAGATCACACCACGCGCCGTAAGATCCTCGTACGCCTGAAGGCGGAGTTCGAAATCGGGCTGGATCGCGGTCGCTTCCTTCATCAAACGCGGGAACCGAATCGGGCGGTCCGTATCCGCGTTGCGGACTTCGGCAACACCCGCTTTGAGGAGATAGGCGGTCTCGAGCAGGCTCAGCTGGAGGCGGCGACCGATCATCTTCCCGAAGAATCCGTCCGCGTGCAGCGCCCGCGCTTGCGCTTCATCGATCACGACCGCGCGGTCCCCCAGGAAATGAACCACGATTCGATCCTTCGGCGGGCTGGTGGCACGATGGCCGTGCGGATGCGCCTCGCGGACGCCGTAGTAGGTGAGGTCGCTTTCCTCATCGACCAGGCCGAGGAGAAGCGCCTTGCGAACGCGTGCCGCTTCCTCCGCTCGACTTAGGAGTTCGGCGAGATCGAAAACGGCCCGCTCGCTCAGCGCGCGCACCCAATACTTGCTTGGCGTCTTCTTCGGCGCGCCGCCGCGCGGATACACTTGGAAGTCCACCGGTCCGCCGCGTGCTTCGACGACGTACCCTCGTTGGCGCAGGTCGCGATACACAAGGTACAGGATTTCGAAGGAAGGAATCGCGGCACTCGCCGCACGAAAGAGTTCGCGGGCCGAGACCGCTCGGCCTCGGCGTCGAACCTCCAAGCGATCGGCTTCGACGAGGTACACCGCTTCGAGCAAATCGAGTTCGAGAGCGCCTCCCGACCGAGGCGTCCCGAAGAACCCGCGGCTGTGCAGGCCGCTCGCTTCCGCGGGATCCGCCACGACGACCATCCCGTCTTTTAACTCGCCCGCCACGCGACTCGGCGAAGGGGCGGTCTCCGATAAACCGTTCGGAGCCGGCCCGTTCGATCCGCTTCGGAGGAAGCCGGTGCGCCGTGTTTATATAGAAGCTTACACAATGAAAGTGGGATGAAACGGGACGCGCTCCTGGAGCACACGCGGGAGGGCCTCGCGAAGACCGGGTTCTTTCTCTCCCGGCCCCATGGCGAGCGCGGGCTCTGCTTCGATATTGTTGCGCGGCGCGATGACACGCTCTTGATCGTCAAGGTCTTCCAGAATGTCGACGCGCTGAGCAAGGACACCGCGCACGAATTGAAGGCGGTCGCGCGGACCCTCGAAGGATCGCCGCTCGTCGTCGGCGAACGCAGCGGCACGGGAACCCTCGAGGACGGGGTCATTTACAGCCGATTCGGCGTACCGATCCTCGCGCGACGCACCCTCGTCGAGTTCCTCGAGGAAGGCGTGCCGCCGTTCCTGTATTCCGGACCCGGCGGGCAATACGTCCGGCTTGACTCGGAGGCGCTGCGGCGACTTCGCGAAGAGCGGCAGGTCTCCCTCGGGACCCTGGCGGACATCGCCGGCGTCTCCCGTCGCACGATTCAGATGTACCTCGAAGGGATGTCCGCGACCGTCGACGTCGCGCTGCGGCTCGAGGAATTCCTCCGCGAACCACTGGTCCTCCCGATGGATCCGTTTGGACTCGTCGATCCGGCGTCCCCGAGCGAGGGCGCCTTGCCTCGCCTCGAAGGATTCGAGCGGGAGCTGTTCCAGCGCCTCGAGCGACTCGGGTATCAAGTCCTGCGGACGGTCCGCAGTCCGTTCGACGCCCTCTCCATGCACGATGAGACGACTCTCCTCACAAGCGTCGGAGGCGCGGACCGCGCCCTGGAACGCAAGGCCGATGTCGTCGCGAACATCAGCCGTGTCGTCGAGAAGGACCCGGTCATCTTCGTTGTTCGGCGCTCCGTCCGGATGAACATCCGCGGCGTGCCGGTGATCGCGCGGGAGGAGCTGCGGCGCGCGAAGGATCCGGACGACGTCGACGAAATGATCTCCGAGAGGAAGGGCTGATGGAGGAGGTCCGCGTGGGCGATACGCCCGTGCGTGTCCTCCCAGCGGTTCGCGGCCTTCCGTCCGAGATTGAGATTGTGAGAAACGCGATCGACGAACTGCACCCCGCCGTCGTCGCCCTGAGCATCGGTCCCGAAGAACTCGAAACGCTGCGGTACTTCGACGGCGGGCCGCTCCCCCCGGATAATTTCGAGGAAGAAATCTACGTGGCCGGACTCTCCGCGTGGGAGACCCCGATCAAACCGCCACCATGCTTCTCGGAAGCGATTCGCGTGGCCGATGCCCGCGGAATCAAGGTGGAAGCGCTTGACATGGACGAGGGAACGTACACCGACGCATACGTGGAAAGCGTCTCAGCGCTCGAGCTGATGCTTCAAGGTCGATTGGAGCGCCGGCTAGCGAAGAAGCGCTTCCGCGCCGCGACCCCTCGGGACTTCGTCCTTGAGTGGGACGCCGAGGTGAACGGCTCTCCCGGATTCAAACGCCTCCAGGCGCGCCGCGAAGCGTTCATGGCGGATCGCCTGCGGGAAATCGCCGCCTCGCGGCCCTCCGTCCTCGCGATCATCGAAGTGGAACGGGCGCGGGGAGTGCAGGCGGCGCTACAGGGTTAGGTCTTCGGATCCGGAGGCCCTGCTGCCCGGCCGTTCACACTCGACACGGATCGGGTCGGTCTCTAGTAGATCGTCATCACAGAGTACTCGAGGAGCTGCGAGTACCACTGGGTCCGCGTCGTCAGGTCCGCATCGTTGAGGTGGTCATACGGGTTGTACGTGGCCCCCCATCGGGTGAGGATTTGCCCATACGTCATGCTCGCGGGACCGGCGATGCCCGAGATGATGATCGTCACCTGGAACGATCCGGCGTTCGTGTTCCCCGACACCAGGCCTGGCGCCGTGGGCAAGGAGACGCTCGTGAAGGGATTTGCCGCCGCGATGAAGATCTCGCTCGGCAGGCCACCTCCATCCGGGTTCGAAGGGTTGATGTCAACCACGGACGCATAGGCGAAGTTGTTCTGGGCCCCCGTTCCCGGATACGCGGCGGTCCCGCCGGGGCTCGCAGCGTTCGCCGCTTTGTTCGGATCCTTCGGCTGGATGATGAAGATCGACGGAGGCGCGACGCCGCCCGACGTCCGGAAGAACGAGATCCCCGTGTACCCATCGAAGAAAATCGTCCGGTTACCGTGGTTGGACAGCTTGAGGTGGAACAGAGGACCCCCCGTGTTCACGAGTTGCGTCTTCGTCACGCGATAGAGCGAGAATGTGGTCGCCGAGTTGTAGGGGTTGTTGAGGTTGGTTCCCCACCACCCGCCGGGCACCACTTGGACGAACCCGATGTATTGCCAGGGGATGGGGGTCGAACCGCCCCCGCCGCCAATCGGCTGCTCAACCGTGAGGACGAGTCGCGACGTCGCGGTGTTGCCCTTCATGTCCGTCGCGTTCAGAAGGATGATCGACCCGTCCCAGTTGAGGTTCGGGAACGGCGCGTTCACGCAGACGTTCGAGCCGAGGGTGAAGATGCCATCGTTCGCGACCCGGTCGGGGAAAACTCCGTCGTCCCGCATCTTCTGCGGTTGCTCGCAGGCGTTTCCGGTTCCAAACCAGATCGAGAGGGTCGCGTACACGGAGTTCCGGTTGAGGTCGTTATCCGGATCGATGACCTTCGCGTACACCGCGAAGCCGAGGTGCTCGTTCACCGGATCGATCCCGGACGTGGACGGAATGCCGTCGGTCCACTTGTCCACGAAGACCGGCGGTCGCGCTCCCGTGGCGGCGTTGATCGTGGACTGCCAGTTGACAATGCTCTTGGTGATGTCCACGACGGTGACGGTGATCTGATCCCCCGTATCGAGGGCAAAGCTCTTGTACGACCATCGCTCGCCGGCGTCCCAGATGCTGTCCGTCCCATCGATGAGCCCGTTGAGCGCCGCGTTGTAGAGGTGAAGCTGAACGATCACGGTCGTCGGCAGCCCGGTCCCCCGCTGCGACGTCACATAGATTCGCGTCGGGGTGGGAAACAGGCGATCTCCGCCGAGATGTCGGATCGTGATATTCACGCCGGACGGGAAGCCCCCAGCGACCGGGGTCATCTGGGACTCCATGTCGAGTCGCGTCTGGGGGGTCGGGGTGGGGATGTTCGAGACCCAGATGATGATGGTCGAGAAGAGGACGACGGTCATTCCGAGGATCAGGATCGTGCCGATGACCTCGGACACACCCGATTCGTCTTCGCGTAGGATGACTTTCATGCGGTGGCCTCCCGGTGGGCTTCCGGATTCTGAAGTTGCACCCGAGCCGACGATATATAAAGTGTTCGCGGTAGTTACCATCGCCTGATAGCGTGAGAATCAGGGGACGCACGCTTAAGTAAACGGGACCGCATCGGAAACGCGTGGACCTCACGGCGACGGAGCGGGTCCTTCTCCACCTCCATGGGTTCTGGAACGTGCCGGAACCCGGGCGCGAATCGACGCAAGCGGGCATCGCGGCCGGCGCGCGTCTCCTCCGCAGCCACGTGCCGCGCACCCTGCGCTCCCTCAAGGACGAGGGGCTAATCGACTCCCGGGAGACGAGGATGCGAGGCCACACGCGAAAGATCGTCGTCTA
>DATEGJ010000038.1:0-2564 GCA_035280105.1 Thermoplasmata archaeon | reverse complement strand
GTCCCGGTTCCTTCTTCATTTTCTTGTAATATCGTCGGCGCTCGATCAGCGGCTTCAGCACGCGCCCGACGATCCCGACGCGTCGCGTGCATAGATGGTACCGCAGCTCAGGAACCGCGAGGCCGTCCGTGGTGCAGCACGCGCAGTCGAGCGTCTCCGCCGAGATGTTGTACTTCACCATGATGCTCGGATACAGGGAGGAGAAATCGAGCTCGTAGAGGCTTTCGTGCACGCCGACCTCCGGTTCGAACGTGAAGCCCCCGCGATCCCCGCGCAAGAGGTTCTCGGCGTCCTTGAAGTCCTCCGGTCGATTCTTCTTCCACACGACGAGGCAGCCGTCTTGGTACGCCTGGTTCACTTGCATCGCGGAGAAGGCGGTGCCCGGCGTGAGACGCGCCTGTTCTTGCGGCGTGAGCGTCGATAGACGCGAGAGCTCGGCGAGGCCCGCGAAGTCGCTCTCGCGGAACGCGAAGTGCCCGCGGTCCAGATGCAGCCGCCCGCGCAGGATGTACTGGCCCGGTTTGTAGACGATCTTCCCGTACGTGAAATAGGATTTCCCCTTCCGTTCGGCGAATTGGTCCGCATCCCGTCCGAGCCGCATCGTCACGCCGAGCTCCGCGGCCTTGCGAGCGAGGTATGGCATCGTGAAAGCGTCCCCGCCGTCCGTCATCAGGATGTCCGGGTCCTTCGAGCGCACGATCTCGTCAATGCCCCGCAAGATCGACGCCTCGTCTCCGTCCACGTCGACGCCGTCGATGCGCGCGCCGAGGAGCTTGTCCTGCATCCGCGGGATGCCCGCGGGATTGTCGACGTGCACATCGAGCAGCGACTTCCTCAGCGGCGGAAGCGGATACTCGAGGGCGAAGTGCTCCTCCTCCGCGGTCCACGTGCCGTTCGCGTAGCGCACGAGCCCCATCGGGAAGATGCCGTGCTCCATCGCGTACCGCTGGCTGAAGCGCAAGTCGACGTTGAACAGCCGGTGGTCCACGTAACCGCCGTTCGAGTCGAGGATGTGCGCGAGCGTGCGGATGTCGCGGTAGTGCCTCGGCACGATCTCGAGGACCGGCTTCGGGTCATCGTCCTCGAGGGCGATCCGCCGCTCGACCTCGCGGACCTCCTTGATCCCATCGAGGATCTCGATCCGACGTCGGATGGCGGGCAACTCACTCGGCGGCGCGTGCAGGAAGAACGTCGGCCACGACCGCGCGTCCTCGATGCGATGCGCGCCGCGTTCGTTCCAGAGCCAGAGGACCATCGAATCGTGGTCGTAGTCGCCGTACGCGTCGATGATCCAGCCGTGCGCGAGTCTCCCCCCGGAGACGCAAGAGACGGGCCTCAGAGTCCTTGAGGCTCTTCCGGGGAGGGGTCGGTGAAAGTGCGCACCAGGAGCGCTTCGTGGGGCGCGAGCACCATCCGTATCTCGACGGAGAGGCCGCGCCACCCATACCACCGCCAGAGCGCGCGGCGGGGTGCCTTCGTGAATCCGAGGGAGGCGAACAATCCGAGGGACGCGGCATTCTCCTCCGTTACAGCCGCGAAGACCCGGGTCGCGCCGCGTCTCGCGAATCGGTTCAGCGATTCGACGACGAGCGTTCGCGCAATCCCCTGTCGTCGGAACGTCGCGTCCACCGCGATGAAGTACACGTATCCGATGGGAGGCGTCCCGTCGAACCATCGCCCGATCAGGAAGCCCGCGGGGATTCCGTCCTGGTCTGCGATCAGGTACGGCCATGCGGCCCGCACTCCGCGGACCGCGAAGAAGGCATAGATTCGATCAAAGGACGCTCGTGCGATTCGTCGCAATGCGTCAACGTCGTCCGGCGTTCCCTCACGGATCCGCACGCGTCACGGAGCATGGTTCGACCGATGAACGTTCCCGTTTCAGCGTCTCGATCTCCCGCTCCATCTCCAAGAGGACGGACAGGATCGCGAGGATCGTCGGATCCATGTGGGCGCAGTAGCTCGCCGCGCTCGCGTGCTGCCGTGCCTTCGAGATGACCCTGTCGAACGTCTCCCGATCCTTCTCCCGCAACGCGCGGCGGTAGTCCATCCAGTCGTTCAGGATCGACTCGAGGTGCAGTCGATACGTCGGGATTGTGCGGCCCATTCCGATACCATCGAGGCCGGAGGATAAGGCGCGGATCGGGGGAGGGGTCGATGAAAGTGACGGCTCAGCGTGCGGCCGTGATGTACCGATCGATCAGTTGGCGTAGGGTCTGCAGGGAGACGGCGCCGCTCCCGAGGACGACGTCGTGGAACGCGCGGAGGTCGAACTGCGAGCCAAGCTGTTTCTCCGCTTGCGCGCGCAGGCGTCGGATCTCGAGCTGGCCGACCTTGTAGGCGAGCGCCTGGGCCGGCCACGCGATGTACCGGTCCACCTCGTTCACGATGTTGTTCTCCGCGAGTGCGGTGTTCGCGAGCATGAAGTCGATCGCTTGCTGCCGCGTCCATCCCATCGCGTGCATCCCCGTGTCGACGACGAGCCGGCACGCGCGCCACGCATCGTAGGACAGGACCCCGATCCGGTCGAGGTCCGAGGTGTACAGGCCCATCTCGTCCGCGAG
>DATEGJ010000037.1:0-6664 GCA_035280105.1 Thermoplasmata archaeon | reverse complement strand
GCAGATCCCGATCTTTGCGGCATTCCTGTTCGGGTTCATCGTCAAGCTGCCGTCGTTCCCGTTCCACACCTGGCTCCCGGACGCACACGTCGAAGCGCCGACCGGCGGTTCCGTGCTCTTGGCAGGCGTCCTCCTGAAGATGGGTGGCTACGGGATCTTCCGGATTAACTTCGGCATCCTCCCGGACGCCGCGAGATCGCTCTGGTGGGTTCTCGCGATCCTGGGCACGATCTCGATGGTGTACGCCGCATTCGTCTGTCTCGCGCAGACGGATCTGAAGCGGTTGATCGCGTACAGCTCGGTCGGCCACATGGGGTTCGTCCTCCTGGGCGCAGCGAGCCTTACGCAAATCGGAGTCCAGGGCGCGATCTTCCAGTTGTTCAACCACGGAATCATCACCGCCATCTTGTTCATGCTCGCGGGCAGCGTGAAACACAGCACCGGGACCCGCGACATTCCGGAACTGCAAGGGCTCGCTCGGGTGATGCCGCAGTTCTCTCTCGTGCTCATGATCGGATTCTTCGCGTCCCTCGGACTCCCGGGCCTGAACTCGTTCTGGTCGGAGTTCATGGTCTTCGTCGGCGCCTACGGCTCGCAGAACTTCGATCCGATGCGGCGGCTCATCCTCATCCCGCTCATCTCGGTCGTCGTTACGGCGGCGTATTACGTCTACACGATGCAACGCATCCTCTTCGGAGATCCACCGGAAAGACTCGCGAAGGCGCACGATCTCCTCCCGTGGGAGCGCATCCCTTACGCGGTGCTCGTCGCCCTCGTTTTCGTTGTCGCGTTCTTCCCGATCCCGTTCCTCGGGATGGTCAACGCGTACGCGGTCGGCTCCTTCCCGTGGCTCGGAGGGCCCTGAGATGCGTATCGACTTCCCGATCCTCACGATGATTGTCTTCCTGCCGACGTTCGGCGCGATCGTGACGTACGTGGTGAAGTCGGATCGGGTCGCCCGCGGCATCGCCCTGGCCTTCTCCCTCATCGTCCTCGGACTGTCGACGATCCTGCTTGTCGGCTTCCTGCGGCCCGACTGGTTTTCCCTCACGGCCTACACCTCCGCAGCGGGCGGGCGCCCGTACTACGCGGTGGAGCGATCGGATTGGGTCCCGACCCTCGGCGTCCACTACTTCTTCGGGGTCGACGAACTTTCGGTCGTCCTCGTCTTCCTCAATGCCCTCCTCACGCCGCTCGCCCTCGCGATCAGCTGGGACGAGCACCACCGCGTCCCGGCGTTCTTCGCGACCTTCCTCTTCATGGAGACGACGATCAGCGGCGTCTTCCTATCGCTCGACCTCTTCCAGTTCCTCATTTTCTGGGAGGTCGGGCTCGTCCCGATGTACTTTATTATCGGGATCTGGGGCGGGCCGCGGAAACGCTACGCCGCGATCAAGTTCTTCATGTACACCTTCCTCGCGTCGCTCCCACTCCTCCTCGCCGTCTTTGCGTTCTATTTCTACTCGAGTCCACACACGTTCGACATGACAGAGATCATCGCAACGGCCCCCATTCCGCCCGGCGCGATCGGGGACCTGATGTTTGTCGCGCTTCTCGTTGCGTTCGGCACGAAGCTTCCGACGTTCCCCCTGCACACGTGGCTTCCGGATGCCCACGTCGAGGCGCCGACCGGTGGGTCCGTCATCCTGGCGGGGATCCTGCTCAAGCTCGGCGGGTACGGCCTCATCCGGTTCAACGTGCAGATGCTCCCACAAGCGGCGATCGAAATGGCGTGGCTGCTGGCGGCGGTCGGGGTCGTCTCGATCCTGTACGGCGCCCTCGTGTGCCTCGCCCAGGACGATCTCAAGCGGATGGTCGCCTTCTCGAGCGTCAGCCACATGGGGTTTGTGACCCTGGGCATCGCGGCCGGGGTGTACGGCTACACCACCGCAGGCTATGGTCCCGGCGCGGTGCTTGGCTTCACGGGCGCAGTCTTCCAGATGTTCGCCCACGGCCTCATCGCCGCCGCGTTGTTCATGGTCGCGGGTTCGATCGGCCACCGGCTCGGGACGCGAAACATCTCCGAACTCGGAGGGATCGCGAAGAAAGTGCCGCGCATGGCGACGTTCATGATGATCGCCTTCATGGCGTCCTTGGGGCTGCCCGGACTCGTCGGTTTCGTGGCCGAGTTCAGCGTCTTCCTCGGGGTCTACGCCGCGTTCGGCCTCCTCGTGTTCATCCCGATCCTCACGGTCATCGTCACTGCCGCTTACTACATCTGGGCGATGCAGCGGTCGATCTTCGGCCCGTTGAACCCTCGATGGGAGACCGCGAGGGACCTCGAACGGTTTGAGGTCGCGCCTCTTGCCGTCCTGGCGGCGTCGTTCGCGTTGTTCGGCATTCTCCCGATTCTGCTGTTGGACCTCCTGTCGAACTGGGCGAGCGGGATCCTCGGAGGACTTTGAGTGTCTGACTACGCCGTCTTCCTCCCGGAGGCGATCGTCGTGACGACGGCGTTGGCGTCTGCGGTCCTTGGCTTCGCCTGGCGAAAGCGCCCCGAACTGCTGTGGGCCCTTGCCGCCGCGGGAACGGGCCTGGCGATTTTCATCACGATTGACATGGCGGGCCTCGGCGTCACGAATGCTCTGGGACTCTCCCTCTGGCCCTCCCCCGTCGGAGCCCAAGGCGACTTCAGCACGGAGCTGAAGATGAAGGTCGACACGTTCGCCCTGTTTTTCCAGCTCATGTTCCTCTTTGTCGCGTTCCTCGCGATCGTCGGATCCCGCGGCTTTATCCGCCCGGATGAGCCGCACCAGGGCGAATACTACGCGCTCATGCTCCTCGCCGTCGCCGGGATGATGTTCACCGCCGCCGCCACGGACCTGTTCGTCCTCTTCCTCGCCTTCGAGACGTCGAGCCTCAGTACGTTTGCCCTGGTCGCATACCGAAAGAGGGATCGCCAAGCGACCGAGGCGGCTGTGAAATTCTTCATCATCGGCGCGGTTAGCTCCGGGATCATCCTATTCGGGATCTCCCTGGTCTACGGCATCGCGGGCACGACATCGATCCATGCGACGACGGACCTCTTCCTCCTGAAGCGCGGTCTCAACCTCGCGACGTATCCGAGCATCGAGCCACCGATGATCCTCGCCCTTGTCCTCCTCATCGCCGGCTTCGGGTTCAAGGTCGCCGTCGTCCCGTTCCACATGTGGGCGCCCGACGTGTACCAGGGCTCGCCGACGACGATCAGCGTCCTCCTGACCTCAGCCTCGAAGAACGTCGGGATCGTCGCCTTGTTCCGCGTGTTCTTGATCGGACTCTTGAGCGTCCAGGTCGACTGGATCGTCGCGCTCTCGGTCCTCGCGATCGCCACGCAGACCGTCGGGAACGTCATCGCGATCCCGCAGCGGAGCGTGAAGCGGATGCTCGCGTACTCCAGCATCGCGCAGGCGGGCTACATCCTCATCGCGTTGCCGGTCGGCGCCATGGCGTTGCAGTCGACGTCGCCCAACGACGTCGCAGCGGTCGTCGCAGTCGCGGGCCTCGTCGGTGGCATGCTCCACGTGTTCGTGTATGCGGCGATGAAAGCAGGCGCATTCCTCGTCGTCGCCGGGACGGAATCGCGGGGGATCGCGGACGACATCGAGGCCTACAAAGGGCTGAGCCGGCGCATGCCCTTCCTCGCGTTCGCGATGACCGTGTTCCTCCTGAGTCTCGCGGGGATTCCGCCACTCGGCGGATTCTTCTCGAAGTTCGTCCTATTCTCGAGCGCGATCGGCGCGGCGCGCTTCAGCACATGGTTCGTTGTGCTCGCCCTGTCCGGTGTGCTGAACAGCGCGCTGTCCTTATACTACTACGCGCGGGTCATCTGGTACATGTACATCTTGGAGCCGGAGGCCGGGGCGACCCCCGAGCCGGTCCCGCGGGCGATCAGCGCCGCGGTCTTCATCGCCGTCGCGATCGTGATGCTAACCGCGGTCCTCGCGGCGTTCTTCCTCGATTACCTGAACGGGGCCGCGCGTTCGTTCTTTGGCTTCTGAGCCCGCGTTCGGCGGGGTCCGGTCCAAAGCCTTTTAACGGCCCGGCCGTCCATGGGGAATCACGATCGATCCGCCGTCCGCCGCAACCGCTCGCGTGCTGCTTCACGTGGACATGGACGCGTTCTACGCCGCTGTCGAGATTCGCGAGAATCCGGGGCTCGAAGGGAAGCCGGTCGTCGTCGGCGCGGACCCGCGGGAACATCCGCGCGGCGTTGTCTTGACGGCGAGCTATGAGGCCCGCCGATACGGACTGCGGTCCGCGATGTCGTGCATTCAGGCCGTGCGCTTGTGTCCCCAAGCCGTGTTCGTGCCGCCGCATTTCGAGCTGTACGGCAAGGCGAGCGGCGAGATTATGGACACCCTCCGTCGGTTCGCGGACCGGCTCGAGCCCGCGGGAATCGAGGAAGGATACCTAGATGTCACGGAGCGCGCCGACCGCAGCTTCGCCCGCGGACAAGAGATCGCGCGGGAGATCAAAACCGCAATCCGAACCGAACATCGACTGACGTGCTCGATCGGCGTCGCCCCGACAAAAGCCGTTGCGAAAATTGCCTCGGACTTTCAGAAGCCGGACGGCCTGACCGTTGTGTTGCCGGAGGCGGTCGTCGAGTTCCTCGCCCCAATCCCGGCCCGCAAGATCCTCGGCGTCGGACCGAAGACCGCTGAGCGACTCAAGGAGATGGGCCTCGAGTCGATCGGAGACATCCAGACCACGAATCGTCAAGACTTGATCGAGCTGCTCGGGGCGTTCGGCGAATACGTCCACGATGTCGCGACGGGACGCGACACGGCCCAAGTCGTCGAGCCGACGGGTCCTCCGGAGTCGATCAGCACCGAGACGACGTTCGCGAAGGATCTCGACTCGTACGCCGATGTGTGGCCAGAGCTCGAAGGCCTGGCGAAGTCCCTCCACGCGCAGTTGCTCGAGGAGAAGTTCGCGTTTCGCACGGTTACGCTGAAGGCGCGATACTCGAACTTCGAGACCCACACCCGGTCCCGCAGTCTGAAAATCTACACGACGGAGCTCGAGCCGATCTTGATTGTCAGTCAGATGATGTTGAAGGAGGTCCTCGCATCCGGACGCAAGGTTCGCCTGATCGGCGTCCGGTTGTCGAATCTCAAGGAGCACCCCGCACCGCAAGCGACCCTCGCGAAGTGGTCGACGATTCCGACGAAATGATCTGAGCGGTCAGATGACCTTGACGTCGAGGGCCTTCGCGACGTTCGCCATCTTGTTCGCCACCGTGAAGAAGGGAGATCCCGCGAACAACAACCCGACCGCGTAGCCGTCAAAGGAGACGATCGCGCTCCCGGAATCGCCCCCTGCGCTGAATGCGCCCCGCTCCCCCTTGATAATCATCTGGTCTGTGAACACATACGACCCGGTTTGGTATCCGACTTTGAGCGTGGCGCTTGCATCGACGACCGCACCGCTCGTCAGTCGTGTGGTGCGCCCGCTCTTCACCACCTTTTCCTCCAGGCTCACGTCCCGCGTCCCTCGGACCCGGCCGATGTTCAAAATATCCGGCGTCACGTCTCGGATGTCGAACGGAGCCGCAAGGGCGGCATCCACGAGGTTCGGGCCCTCTGGGTCCACCGCGACGAACGTGTCGAGGCGGCCGATCACGTCCCGGTCCGTCCTCCCGCCATCGAATCGGCCAGGTTGGAGAATCGGATCCCCCTCGGACCCTCGGTTTTCGTTCGCGAGGACGTGATTGTTGCTCAGGATGTACGTCTCACCCGCGTCCTTCACGAGGCAGCTCAGGGTCCCCGCGGTGATCGCGTAGTGGCCGATCGACAATCCGCCCATGGCTGGACGCACCTTCCTCTGGTAGATCGGCGGGATGGGGCGCCAGATGGAGAACTCGCCCGCCTCCTCGACGTCGGTCGGCACGCCCTCGATTTCGTCCGGGATCGCGAGTCCGTCCTTCACGAGGAGCGGATGGACTTTTTGCTTGACGTACACCTTGACCGCGAGGTCGTGCCTCTCGTAACCGCGAACGGTCTTCCGGCCGATGCCGACGCCCACCACGTTGGGATTCGTCGACGGCGTCATCCCGTCCCGTTCGAGGCCGAGGAGCTGACACTCACCGACCGCTTTCGCGTCGGACGTGCCTGCCATGAGGACGCTCCTACAGCGCTCGGAAGGAGCCAGAGACGACGATTTCTACCGGGACTTCGTCAAGGGCCTGCGGCAGCGTGGTCCGGATCTTCGGATTGTCTTCTTCGACGTAGATCCGGATGACGTCTTTTCCGTCCTTCTTGCCGATGCCGACTCCCACCACGCCGCGCATCTTCATCAACCGCGCCTCGTGGCGGCGCTTGATTTCCTCGATCGCGGCCATCGGCAGAACAAGGAGCAACCACGGCATAAACCCCTCGCGGGAACGCCCCATGCGATCGGGGTAAACGGTTGACGGTGCCTTCGCGGCTCACGGCGGCGGACGGATGAAGCCATCCTGCATGAGGAACTGCGTTTCCTCGCGCGCCCGGCGGATTAGCGCGAGGGCTCCTTCGTAGAGGTCGATGCGGCTCTTCTTCACCCGCGCGATCCCTTGATCGATCGCCTTGAGGCCGACGGCGGTGGCCTCCCGAGCGAAGACCTCGATCTCTTCCATCGTCGGTACGATGTGGTCCTCATCAAGGCCTCGCTCTTCCGCGACGAGCGCCAATTCCTTTGCCGC
>DATEGJ010000036.1:0-2554 GCA_035280105.1 Thermoplasmata archaeon | reverse complement strand
GTCCGATTTCAGCTTCGTGGCGGCGAGCAACTATCGGGAGCGGGTCCTGAACGCGCTGTCGCGCAAGCCGAAGTTCCCGAAGGACGTGGCCCACGAAACGACCCTTCGCATCACGCACGTCAGCCGGGCCCTTCGCGAGATGGGCGGACGGGGCCTCGTCGCATGCCTCAATCCCGAGGCGAAGGCCCGAGGCCGGATCTATGGCGTCACCGAAACGGGTGCCTCGTTGCTCGCGTACTTCGACCGTTCGAACCGTCGGTTCGTTCCTGCGTCCGCGCGTGGGACCCCTTACCTCGGGTTCGTCCCGAAGATCCGAGGTTCCAGCGTCCTCCGGATTCTCGCCGCCTTGCGCGAATCCAAGGGCAACGAGGCGGTCGATGGTGCCATCCGATCGTGGAGTATCAACCCGAAGGACCTGACCGAGGACTCCTGGATTTCCGTCGACGCGTGCGCCGAACTCCTCGAACTCGTGGAGGCGCGATTCGGGGACGGGAGCTACGCGTTCATTCGCGCGGTGTTCGCCACGACGGCCCCTTCCTTCCCGACCATCCGAGGAGAGCTCGCCCGCCGGATGTCCTTGCGCGCCTTGTCCGAGCGAGCTCCGGTCGTCTACGCGAAGGAGTGGAACTTCGGTCGCCTCGAGGTCGAGACGAGCCCGCGGAGCGCCGACCTACGCCACTTCGACTGGATGCCGACGCCCGCGATGTGCGCCATGTTCCACGGAATCTACGAAGGGATCCTTCGGTGGCGGGGCATCGAGGGCCAGGTTCGAAAGGTCCGATGCGTGCGGGCCGGGGACCCGTGTTGCGAGTACCACGTCACTTGGTAGTCCCGCTCACGCGGGGATGGCAACCTCCGACGTGACAACCCCTGTCTCCATCGAGGCCCGGAGTGCGGGAGCGAGCGACGCAAAGAACGATTCCGCTTGGTCCGGTGGCGTCTTGCAGAACGCGAAGATGATCGTCGGGATCATGACGGCTAGCAGCGCGTACTCCTCCGGGGGTCCGCCTCCGGCGATTCCTTCGTGGACCGCGCGCACCAGGCATTCGGTCGCCTTGGCGAAGATGGACTCCCGTTGGGGCGGCGCGAATCCGCGGAACGGGTTCTCCTCAAAGATTGTTGAAGAGACGTTTGCGTAAAGGCAAGCGATGTTGACCACGCCTTCACGTACATCGGCTTCGGTTCCGGCGAAGTGTTCCAAGAACGTGACGGCCTCGTCAAAGGAGAGCCACGCGCGCGCGTGGGCGTCAAGCTCTCGTTGCGGCACGGTGACGGATGTGAATACCGCGTCGAAGAGGGCGATGTTCGAAGGCCATGAAGCGTAGATCGCGAGGCGATCGAGCCACGGCAAGGAAGCATCCGGCGACGGCAGCCTCGCCGCGATGTTCGTGACCGCGGGGATGTCAAGTGCCTCGCGTCGGAAATGGATGGTGGCCGCTTGTGCATGGGTAAGGGCCTCGTGTCCTTCGTGCACGAGTCGGCGGATCCGCTCATCGCCTGCGGCCAGGAGTGCGCGGAGTTCTCGGGTCGCAATCGCCAAGACGTGTTCCAATCCGTCCTGCCCCGGTCCCATGAAGTTCGCCAGCTCGTCCTCAAGTCCCGCCGTCGAGACCGTGGGATCGGTGATCGGGCGGAGGCATCGGTCGTACAGCCGGACGGCTTCGCGGACCGTCCAGCCGCCGCCATCGAGCAGATCATCGAGGAGGTCTTGGGCCATCTCGTAGAAGGAGCTCGTCGCGATGGCCCGGGCAACGGCCTCGTGAGTCATTCGGGATCGGAAATAGGAGTGGATGACGAACACGCCAGCGATCCGTGCCACGGTTTTCCGATAGGTCTTCGGTGCGAGTTCACGCAACGTTGAGAGGCATTCCTCAAGTGCCCGCCCGCCCGGCAACGCGTTCCATCCCGCCCCCTGAATTCGTAGGGCATCGCTCACAATCGGTTCGATGCGACCGCGGATGGCATCCGGCGAGATGCCGAAATCGAATCGTGCCGCGCATTGTTCCGCGGCCTGACCGAAGCGGCCAATGAGCGCCGAGACCTGGTCCCAGACATCCTCTTTCGCGAGCTTTGTCCCCGATTCCGTCCCACGCATTCGGTTCATTGGCGGTCAGAACGAGCTAGGGGGTCATGGAGAAAGTGACCAGAGCGTGACCAATCCGCAACCACGCAGGCCCGTGCAAGAGGAGGGCGACGAAAGGGACACGATTCCTAGACGCGAGACGACTGGCCTCCCGTCGAACGTTTATTCTGCGAGACCCGTTCCGCCGCGGACATGGCACGACCCATCTTGCGCCTCGTGACGCGTCTTACGCGACGCACTCGGGCCACCGCGTGGGCGATCGCGTTCGGGTGCATGGTCCTCGTCGGGGCTCTGAGCCTCGCGGACGGATTCGCGAACGGAATCGACTCGGTCGCGAACCGCATCGGATCCGGGCCTGCGCTGTACATTCGAGGATCTGAGCTCCTTACGAGCGAGATCGATTCGACGGACCTCGCAAACCTGTCGGGAGAGTTCCTCATTTTACGCGCGCATCCGGCGCTCCTCGAAATG
>DATEGJ010000035.1:0-6979 GCA_035280105.1 Thermoplasmata archaeon | reverse complement strand
CGAAGAGATGCGCGAGATCTTCCTTCCGGATCCGGCGTCCCATGTCAGAGACGCTGATTGCCGCGCCATCCGGACGTTCCTCGAGGCGAACGCGAACGGATCCGCGGGACGTGACGTCGAGGGCGTTCCCGATAAGGTTCACGACCACCTCTTCGATCTGGCCCGGGTCTACGTTGACGAGTACCGGGGCGTCCCCGACCTCGACGTCGAGATGGACCCCTTCGTTGCGGTAGATCTCGACCTGGCCCATTGCGCTCTCGACGATCTGACGGAGATCGGTCGCGACGGCAGCGATTGGGTGGCTTTGCGAGAGCGCGTGAAGCCCTCGGATAATATCGGCGGCGCGCCGTCGTTCCGTCTCGATCTCGTCGAGCTTCTCGCGGATCGCGGCGCTCGTGGTTTGGTTCCCGATTGCGGTGGTCAGGTGCGAGATGTTCGTGAGCGGGGTACTCAGTTCGTGCGCGATGAACCCGGCCAGCTGGCCGACCGAGGCCCGGCGCTCCGCTTCGATGGCGTTCTCCTGCGCCCTCTTCCGTTCGATCGCCATCGCGACCTGTTCGGAGACGAAGTTCAGGATCGCCTTGTCTTCCTCTTGGAATCGAACGCCTTCCGTGTAGCTCTGGACCACAATCACGCCGATCGTGGCGCCCTGCGAGACGAGCGGGGCCCCGACCCAGTCCACGGAAGGGGGTCCGACGGAGACGACCTCGCCCTGGCGGACGAGGCGGTCGAAGACCTCGGGCGATGCGAGCAGGGGCCGCCCCGTCCGCAGGACGTATTCCGTCAAGCCGCGTCCGAGCGGTTGCGGCTGAGGCGGGCCTTCTTCTTCGTCGACGAAGTACGGAAAGATGAGCCGCTCTGCCTCGCGGTCGTGGATGGCGATGTAGAAATTCGTGGCCGGCATCAAGCCGCCGATGATCGTGTGGAGCGCCCGGTACAACTCCGGGAGGTCACGCGCGGCGTTCGTCGCCTCCGAAATGCGGTAGACGGCGGACTGGATCGCATCCGCCCGACGTTGCTTCGTGACGTCCATCGCGGACCCGATCATCCGAAGCGGACGGCCGGAGGCATCGTGGAGCACGTAGCCTCGGTCCACGACCATTGCGAAGGTCCCGTCCTTTCGACGGAACCGGTATTCCGCGGTCCACGCCGTCTCCCCGCTCTGGATGAGCTGCTCGAGTCGCCGTACGATGCGTTCGCGGTCGTCCGGGTGGAGGTGGTTCTCCCACCATGCACCGGTCGGCTCGACCTCTTCCGCATCGTAGCCGAAGACGGTGGTGAAGTTCTCGTTGGTCCACATGCCGTCCGTCTGGAGGTCCCAGTCCCAGATAACGTCGCTCGTCGCGCGGCCGAGGAGTTGGAACCGTTCCTCGCTCAGTCGCAAGGATTCCTGCGAATGCTGACGCTCGGTGACGTCGAACGCGACGCCGATCGTCCCGATGATCGCGCCGTCCGGGGAACGCAGCGGCTCGAGGTGCATGTCGAAAGAACGGCCAAGCCAGTCGAGCTCGGCCGAGACGCTGGCGCCGGCGAGGGCCTTGCGGTGGGAGGCGATTGGCTCGACGTCCTCGTCGCGGGTGTTGAAGTACTCCTGGAGAGTGAGCCCTTTCGGTGGGCGAGAGACGGGTTCGAGCGAGCGTACGCCCGCCCCGGACAAGGACGTCACGCGGAGCTCCGTGTCGGTGCTCCACAGGAGGATCGGCGCCTGTTCGAGGACCATGCGGAGGCGCGCCTGGCTCCGCGACAGCTCTTCCTCGACCGTCTTGCGCTCCGTGAGGACTTTGGCTTGGACCTTCTGGACGTCCGCGAGCCGCCGCCGGTTCTGGGCTTCCTGGATCTGTTCCTCGACCATCGCGGGCAGGAGCTCCGTGTACCGCGGCGTCTTCACGATGTAGAACGCAGCACCGGCATCGATCGCTCGGAGCGCAGCGTCCTCCGCGTCCGGCGACACAACGAAGATTGTAGGCACATGCGGGATCCGCTCGGACAGGACGCGCATAAGTTCGACCCCAGGGGAGTCGCGGAGCTTGTGCCCGAGGACAATCGCGTCGAACGTCTGGGACAACGCGAGACGCATCCCTTCCTTTCCCGAGGCGACGCTGGTCACTCGGAACCCTCGGCGGCCGAGAGCACTGACGCTGAGGATCTGATGTTCCTCGTTCCCGTCGATCACGAGCACCGCGAATGGGGCGCCTGGATTTGGCGCCGCGAGCGCGGAGGGTGCAGTCTGGGCCATGGTCTCGGTGGGCAATCGAGCCGACACGGGGGCGGAACCCCATGCGGACCTCGAATCGATGCCTCGGGCGGGTATAAAGGCCTGACGGAGACATTCGCGCAAATGTCACTTACCCGGCCGTTCGGCTAAGGAACTACGTCCGAATCGGCCTAGGAGCGGCCCGTGACGGCCCGGGTGATTTCGAATCCGCCCTCTTCGAACGCGAGGGCGAAGTACCCCGGGTCGTGCTTCGTCGACCGCATTTTCGTCACTCGCAGACGCCGTTGGACATACAAGTCCGATGTCGGGTTCATCTCGAGTTGAACGATGCCATCGGCGAGGTATGCCTCGTCCGGCGCCTGGGAGGTCGGCCCGGGATCCAAAGGTTTCTCGGAGATCAGCAGGGTGAGAGGCCCAAGGTCCCGAAGCCATTCGAAGAGGAAGTACAACTCGGAGCGGCGGTCCTGCATCTTCGCCATCGTCTCGAGGACGTCGAGCGAGTCGACCACGAGGGTCGAGATCTTATCCGATTTCATCACGTTGTTGCAGTACATCTTGAAGAGCTCGAGCCAGGTGCCACGGCCCTGGAGGTAGTTGAGATTCTTGCGGATGTTCCCCATGTCGAGCATCGTCAGGTGTTCCCACGCCTTCCCGTCGTCCATCCCGAGGGACGCCATGTGCTCGAGCGTGAGGTCTTTGCCTTGCTCCAGCGTGAAATATGCGGATTTGCGTCCTTCCCGCAAAGCGTTCTGATAGAGGATTGAGAACGCGAGGGACGACTTCATGGTCCCTGGAGCGCCGCTCACGAGGACGACGAACCCTTCCGGGACGCCACCGCCGAGGATCTCGTCGAATCCTCGCACGTACGTCTTGATGCGCGGTCGGTCCGTTCCGCTGCCTCCGGGCTCCGCCGAACGGGCAGGTTGGCCTAAGCTTTTCCTCCTGGTTCGCGGACCGCACTATTCAAATAGCGTCGGGCCGCTGGGCCGCATGTTGTCGGACGTGCTCGGTGCGGTGCTCGGGACGCTCCGGGTGATCGGGGCCCTCGTCCTCCTGTTCTTCCTCCCGGGATGGCTGCTGATCAACGCCCTGTATCCGAGGAAAGGGGAGCTCGACCGAGAATACGACGCGTTGTATCGGCTCACACTCGGCATCGTCCTCTCGATTGCGGTCACGGTATTCTGGTCGTTCTTACTGAACTCGTTCGGCGTCAACGAGACGACGATGCGAGGCTACGTCGATTCTGCGAACATCGCCGGTGGCCTCGTCGGCCTTTCCGCCCTGTTCTTCGTCCTCGGGTGGTGGCGGGGCTCGTATCCGTGGATGGTCCGACTGCATCCGTCCTTCGCCCGCATGCCGAAGCCCGGCCCCGGGGATCTTCTCACCGAGGAAGAGCGAGACCATCGGATCCGGATGAAACTCCAGGAACTTGCAGAGCGCCGGGAGGCGTTGCGTCGCGCGATCAAGGACGCGGAACGGAAGATGCGAATGCAGTCCGCGGACGCCCGCTCCCACTACGAAGAGCAACGGGATGAAGCGCGGGCGAAGTTGAAGCAGGTCGAATTGGACCTCAGGAAGCTCGAGGAGCAACGGGCCGCGGAGCTGTACTAGATGGATTGCAAGCAGGTCATCGCGGTGCGTTCGGACCTCGAGTTGTCGAAGGGGAAGCTCGCGGTCCAGGTTGCCCATGCTGCCGTGATGGCGGCGCTCGAGGCGAAGGCGAAGAACCGCAAGTGGTTCGCCGACTGGATCGCCGGCGGCCAGAAGAAGGTGGTCGTGAAAGGCGGGACGATCGCCGATTTGCATTCGCTCAGGACCAAAGCGCGTTCGATGGGGCTCCCGACCTCTCTCGTCGAGGACGCCGGGCTGACGCAGCTCCCTCCGGGAACCGTGACCTGCCTCGGTATCGGACCGGGGCCGAACCCGGTTGTGGACCAAGTCACGGGCCACCTCAAGCTGATGTGAAATGAAGGCGAAGTCCCGATTCCTCGGGATCGACGATGCCCCGTTCCGATTCTCGGACGAAATGGTGCCCGTCGTCGGCGTCGTCGTGCAGGCACCATCGTACATCGAGGGAGTACTGACGACCCTCGTGACGGTGGACGGACGCGATGCGACGGAGCGGATCGGCGGAATGGTGCGGTCTTCTCGATACCGCGCCGGCCTCGCGATGGTGCTGATCGACGGGACCGCTGTGGGTGGCTTCAACGTGGTCGACGTCGACTCCCTCCATGCCGCGATCGATCGGCCGGTCGTCACCGCGACGCGCAAGAAGCCCGACCTCGCCGCGATGGAACGCGCCCTCCGACGACGCTTCGACGACTGGGAGGACCGGCTCCGAACCATCCGACGCCACGAGGTCGAACCGATCCGCACGATCCACGGCACCGTCTGGGTGACGTACGTCGGGACGAGCCGCGCGGAAGTACAGGGGGCTCTCACCTTGACGACGGTTCGCGGAGTCCTCCCTGAACCGTTGCGTGTCGCGCATCTGATCGCGGCGGGCATCATGCGGGGGGAGTCACGAGGACGCGCGTAGCAGGCTCCGCGATGCCAACTACTTGATCGGGAATCGGAGGAGCGCGGCGATCCCCCCAAGCGCCTCGAGCTTCTTTCCGGCCTCGTGATGGCGGCTCACCAAGACGACGGAACCGCGCGCCGACTCGACGGCTCGCATCAACTCCTCGACGTTCGGCTCTCGGACGACCGCATCGCCCACGAGGAGCGTCTCGACGGCCCCCGCGTCAACGGCCTCGCCGACCTCCGCGATGCCGTACGCGCACGGCTCGTTCGTAGCAATCGCCTCAAGGAGCTTCTCGACCAGTTGCGTCTCGTACCCGACCCGGCTCTCCCCGAACACCTTCGCCCCGACGCCCGCCCTGAGCGCCTCCTGGATCCCCTGCATGCCCGCGTGCGCCGTTCCATGAACGTGGACTTTCCCCGCCAGGGCGGGCTCGTGCGCCTTCAGGTATTCGAGGAAGGAGTCACGCGTGAATCCCGGTCCTACGACGACCAGGGCTTCGCCGATCTCCATCGACCGGAGTTTCGCCCCGATCTCCTTGAAGAACTCGGTCTGAGTGTCCCCTGTCGGGAACATCTTCCCGTGAGACGGGGCGCGAATCGTCGCGAGCTCGCGGACGCCATATTGGCGGAGCTGCGCGAGCAACGCTTCCTCGTCATCGAGGGAGACGAAGGCGACGAGCGGCTTCTGGGCCGCCGCGACCGCCTCGTCGATCCGGCGCAGCTCGTGGGCCTTCCACGTCTTGATGATCGAGAGGACGTCCTCCACGGCCAGGTTCAAGGTGTGATGCCGTCCGAGGTCTTGCGGTCCCTCGACGATGACCCCGGTGACTCGGAGACGGTCCGAGAACGGCTGGAACTCCACGCCCTCCACGCGAATTGTCAGCGTGACGCGGACCTTCTCGCCCCGCTCGGGACGGACCTTGTCGCTCTTCACGTCCTCGCGACGGTACGTCGACGCGCGAACGAGATCACCGGGTTGGACGAGATTGTGAAGATGCCACAGGTCGTCCGCATTCTCGACGCGGACCTTGATCTCGCCGGTCTTCGGATCCCGGTGGAGGACGCGCATCCACTCCGGCGATGGAGGCGCTCCCTCTTGGGCATATCGTCGAATTCGCGGCACTTCGTGTATTTACACGAAATCGACCGGTGCCGGAAAAATGCGCGACGAGCTATGCCGAGCGCTGCCTTACTTGATGACGCCGTAGCCGATGAGCCGCCACTTCCCGCCGATCCGACGGGACACGGCGACACGTTGGCCCGGCTCCGCGACGACCGGAATCTTGAGGGCCATATCCGCTCGGTTCTCACGCGCCGACGTCACGACCCCGACCGTCGTCGCGGTGCCGACGGACACCATCAGCGGTTCCGACGTCTTGATGCCTTCGACCTTCAAGTCCTCCGCGACCCCGACGACGCGTTCGAGCAGGTTCACCTCGACGGACATTTTCATCAGGATTTCCGGAAGCGAGCCCGGCGGGGCCACGACCCGGCCTACGAGGCCGTCCGACTTCGTGAGCACCGGATCCAGATTCGTCCCGATCGCGATGAGGCCCCCGGGCCGAACGTCCTTGCGGGGAGCTCCGCCGGTGTGGAGAGACCGGATCGTGGTCGTGATGTTCTTCCACTCGGTCCTGTTGCCAAGCGTCACCTGGCGACCGGGCGAGATTTCGATGTCGTCTCCCACGCGCATCTTCCCCTGCATAAGGCTGCCCCCGAGGACCCCGCCGACAATCTTCTCGGGTGGGATGCCCGGTTGATTGACGTCGAAGGAACGGGCGACGTACATCTTCGGAGGCTTCGACTCGTCGTGCGGCCGAGTGGGGATGATCTTCTCGATCATCATCAAGAGGACGTCCAAGTTGACATCGTGGTGGGCACTCACGGGAACGATCGGGGCGCCGTCCGCGACCGTCCCTTTGACGAAGGCTTGGATTTGGCGGTAGTTCTCGTCGGCCTGTTTCGGATCGACGATGTCGATCTTGTTCTGCACGATGACGATCTTGTCCACGCCGATGATCCCGAGGGCCATCAGATGCTCCTTCGTCTGCGGCTGCGGGCACTCTTCGTTCGCCGCGATCACGAGCAGCGCGCCGTCCATGATGGCGGCGCCGCTCAGCATCGTCGCCATAAGCGTCTCGTGGCCCGGCGAGTCGACGAACGAGACAATGCGCTGGAGTTCCGCCTTCACATTGTGAACTTTGCAGAGCTCTATCGTCTGGTACGCGGAAGGCGTGTCGT
>DATEGJ010000034.1:0-4064 GCA_035280105.1 Thermoplasmata archaeon | reverse complement strand
GGAGGGACGAGAGCTGGTCCGCGACGATTCGGTTGATCTCCTCCGGGTGCTGACGGTTGTACGCCCGCAAGCCCGCCTCGACGTGTCCGAGCGGCAGGTGCATCTTCGATGCGACGATCGCGCCGGCCAACGTTGAATTCGTGTCGCCGTACACGAGGACGAACTCAGGCCGCTCTTTCTCGAAGACGGACTCCAAAGCCTTCATCATCTCGCCCGTCTGCCATGCATGCGTCCCGCTCCCGATGCCGAGGTTGTAGTCGGGCCGCGGGATATCGAGGACGTCGAAGAAAACCTCCGACATGTTTTCGTCGTAGTGTTGACCGGTGTGAACGAGGATCTCCTCGTTGTGTTGGCGGATCTCGTGGCTCACCGGTGCGGCTTTGATGAACTGTGGCCTCGCCCCGACGACGCTCGCGATCTTCACGGACCGAGGGAGACGGACGGACGACATATAATCGTTCTCCCTTTCTGCCACGAAGGTTGAAAGTTTTATCCGGCGCGGTCGCATGCGCGCGACAATGAAGGTCGCGGTCATCGGCCTCGGGTACGTTGGCGTGCCCCTTGCCGCGGCCGTTGCGGCGACCCGCGCGTCCGTCGTCGGCATCGACATCGATGCAGCGAAAGTCGAAGCGGTGAACGCGGGCAAGAACCCGCTCCGCGGCCGCGAACCCGGTCTCTCCGATTTGGTCAAGGAGCAAGTCGGCAAGCGTCGACTCCACGCGTCCCTCGATCCCGCCGATGCGGCCGGCGCCGACGTCGTCGCGGTGTGCGTCGAGACACCGATCGAGCCGTCGACCCATGATCCGAGCTATCGCGCGCTCAAGATCGCGCTCGCTCATCTGGGCCCACACCTGAAGCGCGGAGCCTTGGTCTCGATCGAATCGACCCTCTCACCGGGGACGATGGAGAAAGTGGTCCGTCCCGCCCTCGAACGTGCCTCAGGAATGAAAGCGGGGCGCGACTTCCATCTCGTGCATTGCCCCGAGCGACTCACGGCCGGCAAGCTCCTCCTGAATCTGACGACGCTCCCGCGCGTCTTGGGGGCGAACGAACCCGCCGCGTTGCGAAAAGCGACTGCATTCTACCAGCGAATCGTCGACTCCGAGATTCACGCGACGGATTGGACAACGGCCGAGGTCGTGAAGACCGCGGAGAACGCGTACTGGGATGTGCAGATTGCCTTCGCGAACGAAGTCGCTCTCATCTCGGAAGAGCTGGGCGTGGATGCCTACCGAGTGCGCGAGCTCGTGAACACGTGTCCGTTCCGAGCGATGCTCATCCCTGGCGCCGGCGTCGGCGGGCACTGCATCCCGAAGGATCCATGGCTTCTCGTCTTCCCGGCCGTCCAGACGAAACCGGAACTCATCCCGATCGCCCGGGCGGTGAACGAGTTCATGCCGAAGCGGATGGCCCGACTGGTCGAGGAGGCTCTCGCGGCCGCGGGCAGAAACATTAAGGGAGCGCGCGTCGCCGTTCTTGGGTTCGCCTACCGCGAGAATGCGGAAGACACACGGAACACGCCCGCGAAGGAGATCGTCCAGGAACTCCGGCGTCGGGGCGCCGAGGTCACGATCCACGATCCGTACGCACGGTCGGAACGCGGGTACACGATCTCGCGGGACCTGAAGGGGGCGACGAAGGGAGCTGATTGCATCGCCATCGTGACGGCCCACGAAGCGTACTGCAAACTCGACCTCAAGGTCCTTCGCCGCTCGATGCGGCGCCGTGTCGTCGTCGACGGGAGAAACGTCTTCACCGGCCCGGACGTCGTGAAGGCGGGCTTCGTGTACCGCGCCGTCGGCAAAGGACAGTTCTAGAAATCGGCATCAGGTCGGATCTCGGAAGCAGCGCCATTCTACGTGAGATCGATTAGCTTCCCCGTGCGGTGGCTCTGGGTCGCCGCCTCGGCGACACGCAGCGTCTCGAGCGCATCCCGTCCCGTGACGAGTGGCTCCCGCTTCTCTTTCACCGCCTTGAGGAAATCCTCGAGCTCGCGCCTCAGCGGTTCCTCCTTCTGCACGTGGACCTTCTGCGAGTGATGTTCCAAAGGGATTTCGTACAAGTTGAAGGGATCGAGCGGGCCAAGCGTGCTCGAGCTCATCGTGACCGACTGTTCCGTGTAGTCGACCTCGACAAAATTCTTCAAACACGTGAGGGCGAGCTTTCGCACCTTCATTGGCGTAAGCCAGTTTACTTCGATGAACCCGTTCACGCCATTCGCGAAGGCGAGGAGGACGTTCGCGTGGTCCTCGAAACTCTCGTGGATCTTCCGGCCGCCGAGGGCGAACACGGTCTTCACCGGCGACCCGATCAGATAGCGGAGGATGTCGATGTCGTGGACCCCGAGATCCATGACGACGCCGATATCACGGACGCGACCCGGGAACGACGAGACGCGGCGCGCCGTCGCCGTGACAAGGTCTCCGAACTGTCCCTCGTCGAGCTGCCGCTTCACCATTCGAATCGCAGGGTTGTGCCGCTCAATGTGCCCAACCGCGAGAGTGACATCGGCCGCTTCCGCGGCCTCGACGATCTTCGTCGCCTCGGTCACCGTCGCTCCGAGCGGTTTCTCGACGAGGACCGGGACTCCGGCAGCGATGACGTCCATGGCGACTTTCGCGTGGAGCCCCGTCGGAACGCAGACGCTCACCGCGTCGAGTTTCTCCTTGAGCAGGCTCTTGTGGACCGGGAAGTACGAGACGTTGAACCGATTCGAGACTGCTCCTCCGACCTTTGCGTCCGGGTCCGCGACCGCGACCAAATCGGCGATCTCGGAATAGACGCGCGCGTGGTTCTGTCCCATGGCCCCGACGCCGATCACGCCGACGCGCATCGCCACAGCCCTGCGAAGGAACGGTCGGATATTAAACGCGCGGCGCGGGATCGCGAGTACGAAGGCTTCATATCGTCGGGAGGCTTCGGCGCGGTCGGAGCGGTCCCGAGATGGCGGTGGATCCGGTATGCGGGAAGCCGATCAACCCGCACAACGCGTACTGGATGATCTGGTACAAAGGCACCCCGTACTACTTTTGCTCGGAGGACTGCCAGCTCTCTTTCGACCACAAACCGGAGCCGTATCGGCTCCTTGCGCTCGAGCGACGCGGGAAAGAAATCGCACACTAGTCTTGCCGTGCCGTCACTCGAAGCTGCGAAGCGCTTCGGCGGGAGGCATGCGGGCGGCCCGCACCGCCGGACTCGCGGTCGCCAGGACTGCCCCGACGAATGCAATTCCTCCGAGGAGGAAGAGCCGGTCCCACGGGACGATAAAGAGTGTCTGCCCCGCGAAGAACCGCAAGTACAAGTCGTACGACAACGCGACGCCGAGGGCGACGCCCATCGCGATGCCGGTCAGTGCGATAAACGACAGTTCGAGCAGGAACGAGCGGAGGACCATCGACTTCCGGAACCCGAGAGCCCGCAGGGCGCCGGTCTCCTGACGACGCTCGACGACGTTCCGCATCGTGATGACGCCGAGGCCTGCGATGCCGACAATGAGGCCGAGGGCCAGGTAGGCCTCGAGGAGATTGAAGACGCCCATGGTGACCTCGAGGATCGACTTGAGCAACTCATGGATGTTCGTGGTGACGAGCTGGTATGCGAGGAAGTATCGTTCCAGATCGTGGCCGGCCTCCGTCACGTCGATGCCCGCGCGGACTTTGAAGTAGAACAGGGTCGGGGCGTCCACGCCGAAGTCGTTGTGCAGGACGCCGGAGCGGACCCACAAGCCCTGGACGGACACCTCGTACAGGATTCCGATCACCTTCACCTGTCGGACCGCTCCCGTGGCGTTGCGGTAGTGGAAGACGTCCCCGACCTGCGCCGTGAAGCTCCCGAAGTTCGGCCCGAAGTTGTTGGTGATGACGCTCCCGTCGATGATCGCGAGGCCGTCGTTCGACTGGAGGGCCGCCCAAGCCGCGGCCGCGTTCGGGTAGGCGGGATCGAGGGCCTGGAGCTCGAATGGCGGCGTCCACCCGGCGGCAACCCCGACGAGACTCGAGTTGTGTGCGGTACCCGACAAGCTAGCGTTGCCGAAGATTCGGAGCGGCGCCACGATCGGGAGGCTT